>DALYNO010000454.1:0-3383 GCA_031975295.1 Anaerocolumna sp.
AGTTACCATTGAGTGAATGAAAAAAACTGCTGTTATTGCTTAGAACCTCTTGGCTATTTCTATAATAGTCATGATTTGAATGTGCTTTTATTCTCCCTATGGAAAATATATTCGGATCTTGTATCCACTTTCTGTCAAATTTCATGATAAACCTCCATAAATTTTTGTCTTTGTCCTCTAACATTATTATATAATGAAATTTTATACTGATCACACGGCTTGTCTAAAGCATTCATTCCTATATTTTTTTGGTACTCTCTCTAATTATGATTTCTGGTTCAATCAAATGAATCGGTGGAAAATATTTATCTTCCAGCAACGCTTTCATACCATCAAATAATATCTTACCATAAGTAACATAATCAGGCGAAACTGTGGTAATTGGCGGTCTAGATAAATCAGATGCCTCTACCCCATCATATCCTGTTATACCAATATCCTTTGGGATACTTAGTCCTCTATCAAGGATTTCATTTATTGCTCCAACTGCCACATGATCATTCATACAAAATACCATTTCAGGTAAATGCTTCTCCTTTAGGAGTTGCCCCATGCTAATTCTTCCAGAGGCAGCATTATAAGAAGATGGAAGAATCCATTCTTTTTTCAGTGTTAATCCATATTCCTTAGCAATAGCTAAAATATACTCTTTTTTAATGTAAGATTGATAAACATTATCTGATCCACCCAGTATTCCTAGAGATCGGTAGCCTTCCTCATAAATATGTTTTAGTAATTTTTTAACGCCACTATACTCATCACCATGAACACCAATACAGCCAAATTTTTCTGCCATCGGACTACAGATAACACAGGGTATTTTTTTATTCAATTCTCTTATTTCATCTATATAAGCTTGATCAAGATGAATGAAATCGGCACGTCCTCCCATTATGACAATACCCTCCACCCGCATCTCCATAAATCCTCTCATAACTATACTTTCCGTTTCAAAGTTACTTTTTCCATTACATAGTAATGTCATGTATCCATGTGATGCTGCAACTTTTTCAAATTCATAGTATACAGAAGCAAAATATTGATTGCTTATATTAGGTACCATAAAACCCAATATTTTTGTTTTTGATTTTTGTAGGCTTCTTGCTAATGCATTGGGCGTATAATTGTACTTCTCTACCAAATCTTCGATTATTTGCCGGCTTTTAGGCGATACAGAACCGTTGCCAGATATAGCTCTTGATACCACTGAAGCTGAAACTCCTGCTTCCTTAGCAATATCATATATTGTTATATTTCTTTTTTGATTATCCTGCTGCATAATATTCCTTCTATGAGTGGTTAAGTTCTTTCTGTTACAGTAAACGTAGATTAACGTCTATATAAAATATATCATAATATTAATACTTTTGCAATCGATTGCAAAATATATATGAGATATTCCATCATAATATGAATTTATGACATGTTACTTATTTATTAGTAATCAGGCAGGAAATCTATTATACTTTATCAACTTCCAAACAGCAAAACCAGATGGTAATCCACCTGGTTTGTAGAGAAATTTATATTATTTTCTTCTAGGCTTATATTTCTTCCACTGTAACTACATCCTCTAATTCACCTAGGAGTAATAGTATGCTCTCATGGTCATGTCTTTCTTTTTGTTTAATCGTAATAAAAACACCTACGGTATCATCTGCACTGCCTGTTTTGGTAAGCTCAACATTAACGATATTCATACCACTTCCTCGTATTACAGCAAATACAGTACTAATAGCTTTTACAGATGTCAATTGCACAAATACTTCTACCAGTTTAGTCTTGGACATAACAAAGGAATCAAATCGGTGCAAGATAGTTATACTTGCAAAAATAAAGAAACATCCTATAATCGCACCTTCATAAAAACCAATACCTATTGCCAGCCCCATACAGGCAGAAGCCCATAATCCTGCTGCTGTGGTTAGTCCCTTTACTTGTTGTTTTCCAGTTATAAGAATCGTTCCAGCACCTAAGAAACCAATTCCACTAATTACTTGAGCACCTAAACGTGTGGGATCAGCTGTATAATGCATAACCTCAACCACATACTGGTTTGTAACCATAACTAGTGCCGAACCAATACAAACTAATATATGAGTACGAATTCCCGCAGGTCTTCTTTTCTTTCCTCTATCATATCCAATAATGCCGCCACAAAGTATAGCAAGTGTCAATCTTACTACTATCGATAGAATATTTATTTCTCTTAAACTTTGTAATATTTCTGCCATAAACATCCTCCTGCCCATTATTCATTTACCTGATTAATAAATTTAAAGCTATTTAAAACAAATTTAACAACAAAACCTGATAAAATCCTTCCACCTTATTCCTTCAAGAAATAGAAGATTTACTTCATAATTTATGATAAAAAAACTTATACTAATTTTATCAATATGTAGTCAAATATTATGTTCAACCAAATAATGATATATATCTTATCCAACACTCATCAACACTACACATCATATTTGGAGGTTTAATTTCATGGATGTCTTTCAAACTGGGGCCTATCTGCCAATGTCAATTGATAAATTGTCAAGACCCTTTGATTCAAAGGAATATATATATGAACTAAAATTAAATGGTATCCGCTGTATTGCTTATCTGGATGAAACTTCCACGACTCTTCGGGATAAAGATAATGTTTGTTTAAATGAGTATTTTCCAGAATTAATTACGATTAATGCTCATGTTAAATGTAAATGTATCTTGGATGGTGAAATCATTGTATTAAAACGAGGTGTTTCTGATAAAGGTGGAATTGAGAAAAGAAAACCTCTTAGTGGTCACTCGACACTTCCTATTCTTTACAAAGAATTTCCCGCTAGTTTTATTGCCTCTGATATACTTTATATGAACAATAGACCACTATTAAAACTACCTCTCATGGAACGGAAAAAACTATTGGAGGAAACCGTTAATGATGCCATGAGACTTGCTACTTCAAGATATGTCCTGCAACATGGTATCAGCATGTTTTATCTAGCCAAAAGAAATAAATTAGACGGTGTCATAGCCAAACATGTTAAGAGCCTTTATTATCCTGGTGGGCAAACAAAGGATTGGATCAATGTTTTAGTATCTGCTTATCATTATTATGTTGTTTGCGGATACTATATTCCTAGCACCGGTAAAATTCATATTATTCTTGGACAATACCGTCAGAAGGAGCTATTATTCAAAGGAACCATAGAAACAGATTTAGATTTAGACTTTATCTACTATTATCCCTGTAAAAAAATATATCATTCACCGTTTCGTCTTACACCCATATTTCGTATGAAGGTTAACTGGCTAACACCTACATTGGTATGTGAAATATTAATGAAAGACAATGAGGATATGAAAAACGACACAAAAAGATTCATTAGACTATT
>DALYNO010000455.1:0-3377 GCA_031975295.1 Anaerocolumna sp.
TTCCTTAATAGATGAAAAATCTCTGCACAAAGAAAAAGGGGTAATTATTGAAGAAATAGATATGTATGATGACTCTCCAGAAGACTTGGTTCATGAGATGCTTCAAATGAAAATATGGGATAAGCATCCTTTGGGATACCAAATATCAGGTACAAAGGAAAATGTAAAAGCAGTTACAAGAGATGATATTATTGCATATATGGACAAGTACTATGTTGGAGGCAACATGGTTATATCTGTAGCAGGTAATTTTAATGAAGAGGAAATATTTCATATAATTGAGAAGAATTTTTCTGGTATTCCATGTGGAGAGAGAAACCCTGGAAGTGCGGGGCCTGTCTATCAGCCTACTATATATACAAAAGAAAAAGATGTGGAACAACTTCATTTAAACATTGCCTTTGAATCCATTGTTTCTGATGCAAAAGAAAAATATATACTGACTATATTAAATGCAGTATTGGGAGGAAGTATTAATTCCAGGCTGTTTCAAGAAATAAGAGAAAATCTTGGTTTAACCTATACCATATATTCTTATGGCAGTGCCTATAGAACCGCCGGATTATTTCATATATATGCGGCGATGAATCCGGTACAGTTAAAAGCAGTGGTAACGGGAATATTTAAAACCATTGAAGAATTTAAAAATGACAGTTTGACGGAAGAAGAGTTATCCATGTCCAAAGAACAGATAAAAACAGAACTTATTATGGGGGATGAAAGTGCCAAGAATCGAATGAATAGTAATGGTAAATCCATATTATTTCGAGGCAGTATCATACCATTGGAAGAAACGCTGGATAAAATAAATCAGGTAACTTTAGAACAGGTCAAAAATTTTGCTAATAAATATCTGAATAAAGAAAATTGCAGTATTTCTTTAGTGGGAAATCTGGATAACATTGACAAAATGAAAATTATTTCATAGTATAATGTGAGGGAAAAAAGTGAAAGGTAATGATACAAAGTGTTTATGTTAATACTGTGAAATGATGTGAAGCTTATTTCTAATCATCAAGGGAAGATAAGAGTATATTCATTAGCGGTAAATTAGCAGAATGGAGAAAGAGATGCATATTGACGTAGAAAAATTTTCAAATGCTTGTTCCTGTGGAAAATCCCATGATATATTGGTTAAAGACATGGTAATAGAGGCGGGAGCACTGGATAAATTTCCTGAATATTTGTCAAAAGTATATGATGGAAATAAGGATGAACTTGTGATGATCTGCGATACCAATACTTATGAAGCCGCAGGAAAAAAACTATATGAGATATTAAAAGAAGAATGTACATTGGTTAAGCTTTCTCATAAAGGACTACATGCTGATAATCATGGTGTTGCACAAATTGAAGAGATTCTTGAACGTTTAGAGAAGTTTAAGTTAGTGATTGCAGTAGGTTCTGGAACCATACATGATTTAAGCCGTTTTATTGCCCATAAATATCAAGTACCTTTTATATCAGTTCCTACAGCTGCCAGTGTGGACGGTTTTGTTTCAACCGTAGCCGCTATGACCTGGAATGGACTTAAGAAAACGATTACAGCAGTATCTCCGATTATGGTGGTGGCAGATACATTGGTATTTTCTAAGGCACCTTACAGACTTACCGCTTCGGGTATTTCTGACTTGTTAGGGAAATATACAGCCTTAATCGATTGGGAGATATCCCATATGGTGACAGGAGAATATATCTGTACCAGAGTATGTGAGTTAGAATTTAGTGCACTAAAAGAAGTATGTGATAATATATGTTTATTACAGGGAGATTTAGCTGATCCACATACTATAAAAGCCTATGAACGACTTATGTATGCATTACTTTTATCAGGAATTGCAATGCAGATGATTGGAAACTCAAGACCTGCATCAGGTGCGGAGCATCATATATCTCATTTGTGGGAAATGGAAGTAATAAATGGTCAGTTAGATGCTTATCATGGTGAAAAAGTATCTATTGGCCTTATGATTGTAACGGCTACCTACCATAAAATTAAGAATGCGATTAAAAAAGGTCTCTGTATGGTTAAATCCTATGAAGGTTTGGAGTTGGAACTACTGAAAGAGACATTTGGACCAAAAGGGCTTTATGAGGGAATTATTGAAGAAAACACACCAGACCCACTAGAAACTGTAGATACTACATGTTTTAGTAAATTATTACCTGAAATAGCAGAAGTAATCGATAAATTACCATCAGAAGAAGAACTGAATAACTTACTTACTAAGGCTGGCTGTTTAAAGGAAGTTGAAGAAATCAAGATGGAAAAATCGATTATACCCAAAACCATTCAACTATCCCCTTATGTAAGAAATCGTTTGACCTTTATGAGACTTTCTAAGCTACTCAAATTATAGAGGTACATAACCAAATGATTACTGCTGTAAAAACATGAATTTTTATGTTTTTACAGCAGTTTTTTTCTTTTGAATTCTGTTTTTTATAATTCATAATAAATATCACCATATTCCATATAATAATCAAGTATATTTTAAGTTCGTTTGCTAAGAATGATATCTATATAAATTTGGTAAGGAGATTATCATGGAAAATAACACATCAAATGTTGAAAATGAAAAAGAGCAAAAAGAAAAAGAAGAATTAGTGGATGGTAAAATTAAAGAATATGGTCAGACAACCCTGGTTAATGAGGAAAGAAAATCAAAAATTCATCTACTGTCCATTATTGGTGAGATCGAAGGGCATGAGTGCCTGCCACAGCATAACAAAACCACAAAATATGAACATGTATTGCCACAACTAGCGGCTATCGAAGATAGTACAGATATAGATGGTTTATTAATATTAATTAATACTGTAGGAGGAGATGTTGAGGCAGGTCTTGCAATTGCGGAGATGATTGCTTCTTTAAGTAAACCCACAGTTTCCTTGGTGCTTGGAGGAAGCCATTCCATCGGTGTGCCTCTTGCAGTATCCACTAATTTCAGCTTTATTGTACCAACAGCAACTATGATTATACATCCGGTAAGAATGAGTGGTACAGTGATTGGGGTTTCACAAACCTATGATTATTTTGAGAAAATTCAAGATAGAATTCTTAATTTTGTTTCTAATCACTCAAAAATAGAAAAGGAAAAGCTTAAGAAGTTAATGCATAATACCAGTCAACTGGCGAAAGATGTAGGGTCTATTTTGGTAGGGAGTGAAACTGTTACAGAAGGAATCATCGATGAAGTAGGAGGTATTAAAGAGGCTTTAAGTAAATTGTATAGTATGGTCAAAGCACCAGAAGAAAGGAGTTAATATGCTTTATACAATCACTCCCCTTGAACGGGTGTACGTTGATAGCCATAAAAAGACAGAAGATAATATCATAACCGCTAAGAATGCTTCTCAAGAAGAGGAAGAGTTAA
>DALYNO010000456.1:0-3346 GCA_031975295.1 Anaerocolumna sp.
GATTGTGCCAGAAGCTTTTATGCTGGAACCAACAGAGACGGAATCCAAAGAAACAATGGATAGAGTCGTTGAAATATTAAAAGAAGTATATAAAAATGCTTTGGAAAATCCAGAACAGATTAAAAATAGTCCTAAAAAAACAGTGATTGGAAGACCTGATGAAGTTACGGCTGCAAGAAACCCAATTCTTAGATATCATGCAAAGGAATAAAAAAGAGCTATGTTGTTATAAAATGTGTTAAGGTCAATATTTTCCAATGATTCAGTATTATATCTTATTATTGAATCATTGGACTTTGGCCTAACATTATGGACAGATACATAGAGAAAGGGGTACTTTTGATTTATAACATAAAATATATCATTGGTGATTTATATGACCCATACTATAACTTAGCATTGGAGGAATATTTATTAACCCATGTGAAAAAGGGTGAATGTATTCTATACTTATGGCAGAATGAAAAAACCGTTGTCATTGGTCGCAATCAGAATCCTTGGAAAGAATGTAAATTGCAAGAGCTAGAAGATTTCGGAGGCAAGTTGGTGAGAAGGCTTTCTGGTGGTGGTGCCGTTTTTCATGATTTAGGTAATTTGAATTTTACCTTTCTTATGAATAAGGATGATTATAATTTGATAAAACAGCAAGACGTAATCGTAAAAGCTGTCAACCAGCTTAATATACCAGCTGTTATTAACGGTAGGAATGATATTACTGTGGAAGATAGAAAATTCTCTGGTAATGCTTTTTATACAGATGGTGTAAACGCATATCATCATGGAACCATATTAGTTAACGTGAATATGGGTGATTTGTCCAAATATTTAAATGTATCTAAAGATAAGCTTGTTTCAAAAGGCGTGGCATCTGTTAAATCACGGGTTGTGAATCTAACTGAGTATGACAAGAGTCTTACTATAGATAAAATGAGAAAGGAAATCATGAAAGCCTTTGAGAGCGTGTATGGATTAGTTGCAGAAGAAATGGATATGTCAATTATAGCAGAAGAAGATCTTATGCTAAGAAGAAACAGGTTCTCCTCCTGGGAGTGGAATTACGGCAAAAAATTAGATTTTGATTATATAATTGAAGAAAGATTTTCATGGGGAAATGTGGAAGTTTTACTTAAGGTTGACAAAGGTATCATAAAGGAAGGAAAAGTATATTCCGATTCACTGGATACCGATTATATTAGTAGACTATCCCAGTCTCTTTCTGGGTGCAGATTTTCTTCTGAGGATATAATAAAACGTATAGAAGAAATTGAAATAAAAAATGAATTGCAACATCAAATAGTGAAGGATGTAATTGCATTGTTTAAGAGGGAAGATATTTAAGTTTATTTGTATGTATATTACTGTGGCTATTAAAGAGAAGGATTGGAAGCGCATAAAATAGTAATCATGAGGGTAGGCAGAGGTAACGATGAAAGAAGTGAAATATGATTTGATTGTAATTGGTGCAGGACCAGGTGGATATGAGGCTGCTATAAAAGCTTCCAGGCTTGGATTAAAAACTGCCTTAATAGAAAATAGAGAAGTGGGAGGTACTTGCTTAAACAGAGGCTGCATTCCTACAAAAACATTATGAAAAAGTTCCCATGCCTATTCTTCTTTATTAAAAGCGAATGAATTGGGAATTCAATTGGGGCAGATTGAAGTAGATATGGCGAAAGTATTATCTAATAAAGATGAAACTGTGGCAAAAATACGAATGGGTATTGAAACATTAATCAAAGGAAACAAAATTAGCTTTTATCATGGAAAAGCAGAAATAAACAAAGATAATACTGTGCGAGTCATAGGCTATGAAGAAGTAAACAAAGAGAAGAATGCAGAGGAAAATGTTAAGGAGAAAGCAGGGGATTTGACCTATAGTCCTATAGCCAATGATAGGGAAATAATTATTTGTGGTGATAATATTTTAATTGCAACAGGTTCGACACCTTTTCTGCCTGAGATTAAGGGAATTAATCACAAAGATGTAGTCACAAGTGATGAACTTTTGTCCTTAAATAAATTATATAATAGTCTTGTTATTATTGGTGGCGGTGTAATAGGTGTTGAATTTGCTACTATCTATCAAGAATTTGGACGAAGGGTTACAATAATAGAGGCAATGGATCGCATTCTGCCTAATATGGATAAGGAAATATCTCAAACCATTGCTTTAGGACTTAAGAAAAAAGGAGTTCAAATTTATACAGGTGCAAAGGTTATTGAAATAAAAGAGGATACTGATTTAATTATAGAATTTGAAAGCCAGGATAAGAAAAAGGGGCCTGTACTTACGCAAATAAATGGTGATGCTGTCTTAGTCTGCGTTGGAAGAAAAGGAAATACCCAGGGGTTGTTTTGTAATGTAGCACCTGATATGGATGGGGATAAAATTCGAGTAAATGAAAGGTTTGAGACCAGCATAAAAGGTATATATGCAATCGGTGATGTCGTGAAAGGCAGTCAGCTGGCCCACGGAGCTTCTGCACAAGGTATTGCAGCGGTAGAGTATATGGCTCATAGGAATCCAACTGTTCGTTTGGATACCATACCTTCTTGTATCTACACCACTCCGGAAGTGGCTTGTGTGGGTCTTAATAAGGAACAAGCAGAGGAACTTGGATATGAAATCTCCATAGGAAAGTATCCGATGAATGGAAACTGTATGACCCTGCTATCCAAGGATGAGAGAAGTTTTGTAAAAGTGGTTTCTGAAAGTAAAACAGGGAAAATATTAGGTGCTCAAATCATTTGTGCAAGAGCCACAGATATGATTGGTGAATTTAGTTCTGCAATCGTGCACGGTTTAACTGTCAAAGACCTAGCTTCTGTTATTAGACCACATCCTACTTATGCAGAAGCATTTACTGATGCATTAGAAGCTGTTTATGAGGAAGGGATTCATATATTGCCAAATAGATGATAAAGGATTTATGTAAAAGATATCTTAGGGTATGAATAGAAGAATAGAGGCTGCCGCAAAATGTAGTTATGAGGATATGATTTTCAGGTAATAAAAATCCACATCACATCATTGGGCAACAGCCTCTTTTTTAATATGTTTATTTTATAAAAAAGTAAAGTTTAATATTTTAGTATATTGTAAATAAAAGAATTATTTCTGTTGCCACACATATATTTATAAAATTGATTTGTCATAAATAATAAGTAATAAGCGTTAAAACCACTAGAAATAGTGCGTTATTTTCATAGTATATAGAATATATAGACTTATGTAAAAATGTAAATAAAATATAATGATTCTAAAAAACTTATCTAAAGATCTACCAAAAACAAAAATGTATAATAGTTTATAAAAATATAAATTAAAGCTTGATGTTGCATGCTA
>DALYNO010000457.1:0-3341 GCA_031975295.1 Anaerocolumna sp.
CAGGTCGCATAAATTTTGTTCGACTTTTTGTGTCCAAGGTATTGACATAGGTCCATAATAAGATTTTCTCTAAACTTGGTTCCGATTATAAGAAACCAGATGCCATTACAACCATGTACAAAGATGAATTCAAGAGCAAGGCGTGGACGCTTCCAGTTTCAGATCTATTATATGTGGGACGGAGTACGAATCAGAAGTTATCGAGATTTGGAATTAAGACAATTGGAGACTTGGCAAGAACAGATGAACACTTGCTAATGTCACAGCTTGGCAAGATGGGAGGTATCCTGTGGGCATTTGCGAACGGTTACGATGATTCACCGGTAAAAATGGAACATACACATGCACCAATTAAATCTATCGGAAACAGTACTACGACACCTAGAGATTTAGAGAATGATGAGGATGTAAAAATTGTTTTTTACACTCTTGCAGAGAGTGTTGCAGCAAGACTTCGAGAAAATGGATTCAAGTGCAGAGTGGTAGAAATCAGTGTTCGGGATAATGAACTCTATTCTTTTACAAGACAGCATAAGATTGATCATGCTACGAATATTACTGGTGAGATTGCCACGGAAGCATTTCGTTTATTCAAAGAGAACTATGATTGGCGTAAACCCATCAGAAGTGTAGGAGTCAGAGGTGCTGACCTAGTCAACGATAATTACTGGGAACAGATTGATCTTTTCTCTAGTGTAGAGAACAGAGAAAAACAGGTGAAATTAGATGATGCAGTAGATACAATTAGACGAAGGTTCGGATTTTATAGTATTCAGAGAGGACTAATGTATTGCGATAAGATTCTTTCATCTGTGAATGCAAAAGAGGATCATACCACACATCCAATCGGCTATTTTGGATAAAAGGAGACATTGAAATTTGGCTTATAAAAGATATGATTTAAATGATAAACAGAATAAAATTTATGACTTTTTATGTGACTTCCTGAATGTCCATGGTTTTCCGCCTACTGTAAGAGAAATCGCAAAAATGGCGGGACTTGCTTCGTCATCTAGTGCACATCATTATTTGAAGCAATTAGAGGAAAAGGGATATATCCGTAGGATGGAAGGAAGTCCAAGGGCAATTGAAATAATGTGAGGAGGTGATTGTAGCATGGAGAGTATAAAGGTATATGTGGATGTTACTGCCGAATTTTCTAAAGAAGGTGTCTTAACACCGAAAAGTTTTATTTGGAAAGATGGTAGAGTATATGCGATTCAGCGTGTAAAAGATATTCGCAGAGCTGCCAGCATGAAGGCAGGTGGTGTGGGAATGAGATATACATGTGTTATTGATGGAAGAGAAAGTTATCTTTTTTATGAGAATAACAATCTCTGGTTTGTAGAAGGGAAAGCCGGAGCCTGATTATGTGTGGTGACATTATAATCAGTTGGCTTCGAAGATCAGCATATTGTTGGGGCATATTAGACAGGTATGCAACGGAACTCCCACCAGGTAAGCTTGCAAAGGTGATTCCCTTTTCCTTTCAAGTACAAAATGTTACTGATGATTTTGTATTGTAAAGGAGCAGACTGAACTATGAGAGAATTGAAACAGATTGAATTTTATTGTAAGAAATGCAGAAAGAGCATGAAAATGGCATATATAATTACGGGTGATGATGTGGCACCTGTTTTACCAGGTATGATTATCAGATGCCATACAAATAGATGTACCAGAGTTATGGTGCTAAAAAAATATACTGAGGGAATGCTGATTGCCCACGCAGATAAAGAAGGGAAAGTATATATCTAAAAGAATCAGATTACAGTTAACATCAGATATAGCATTGCTATATAACAAAGACAATTAAAAGAGGGCCTCATGATATGGGAGACGTACTGAATTACGGCAGGGCTGATGCTTGCTAAGACGGACTCACCGTGGACGCATGGGAAAGAAACCAGTTTAAGGACTGGACTTTCTCATGCGTCCTTTTTTTATGCAAAAAATTTTATAGTAGTAGGAGTAATTTTCCATCCTTAAACGTTTATCGAGCCAAACAAACGAAAGGATGGATTATCAATATGAAATATGAAGAGATTAGGGAGTTTGATAAAAATGTACAGTGGGAGATTGGACAACGTATTCAAGAAGCAAGACTTGCAAAAGGAATAGCTGGAGTAGAGGTTGCTGCCTATCTAGGAATAGGTAAGAATCAAATGTCTCGTATTGAAACAGGAAAGGCAAACTGCACAGTTCCACAATTATATGTTTTGGGTCAGTTATTGGATTGTTCAGTGGAATATATATTGTATGGAAAGCAGCTTTCATCCACGTATTCCGATGAACAAGAGAAGTGTATTAAAGCGTTAATTACAAGCTTTTCGAAACGATAGATAATGATATTTAGTTAGATATGGAGTTTATTAAGTAAGATTAGAAGCTAAGAATGTGCAATCTAGATTGGGTTGGAAAGAGGGGATGGCAAATAAGGATAAGCTCTTTGCAGAAATTGCATGTGATTACAATTAATTACAAAAATCTGCATTATACTACTGTGTTATTACTAAATAATGTGGAAAATAATGATAATTTGTTGCTAATTAAGCGATGAAGAGTTACAATATTTGTAGCTGATTTAAACTAGAAGTGAGTCAGTTTTTGGGAAACCTCATTTTGAAATAATATACAATAGTCAGAATCAGACAGTAGTGTATCTCATAGATATCTTACTAATTAACTTGTAAGTGGATTGTTGGTTTTGATATATTTAGTCTATTCGGGAAGTTCCACAAGTACAGGTCGACTGATGGAATTGAAGTGAGTTAATTGTTTTATTGTAGGAATCTTGTGAAATAGGATTGAAAAATCAATAAAAATTATTATCATAAACATGTAGGAATATTGTTAACACAGATGTTGGCATGCGGCAGAAATTATACTGTAGGATGGGGGATTTCTACTGCTTCATCAATGGGTAAAGCTATGATAACACAAGAAGGTACTGGATAGAACAATCTGACGTAGAATGCATCAGAATGTTCTATCCAGTACCTTCTTTTAATTTGCTTTTAAACGAGAAAAACTGGGTGATGTAAAACACCGAATAACACTTAGGGGAAGGGCTGTGTCTTTTTTAGTTAATGTTAGGTAAAAGGAATGAACGGATGCTTGAAAATATTGGAAGTAGCGAGAAAAGTGTGGAATTAAAGAAAGACGTATCAATACTTTATGTCTTGAAGGAAAAATAGAAGTTGCGGTGAAATTCGGAACCTAATGGGCTATTCCGGAAGGAACAGAGAAACCGAAAGACGAAAGAATAAAGAGTGGGAAGCATATAAAGGAAAAAGATTAGGGTGACAATGAATGTCATTGGATAGACTTTATATATCCTT
>DALYNO010000458.1:0-3322 GCA_031975295.1 Anaerocolumna sp.
TACAAATTGCCAATGAAAATTTATATAATAGGGCTTTTGTCGGGCAACTCATATTATTTAATAGTACCCAAAAAAGGAAAACAAGTAAAGGATAAAGGTATCAAAACCTTTTTTGGAATGGATTATTTCAACAAAAGAATAAAGATTATTTTTGCTAATGAAAGAGACAAAATAAAGTAGTATTTCGAAATAACACATGCTAAAATATTACCTAGGGTATTTGTTTCGGAAGTATTAGAAAGAGCATGAAAGATAAAGAAAGGATCTACGCTATATGAAGTTGCCAGAAATTTTTGAAAAGAGAGATTTAATTAATTCTGAAGAAATAATTAAAGGAATAGAATTTTGCATCAAGCAAGATAAAGGCTTGCTCAAGGAATTTACACATAAGTTTAAGAAAGCTTACAGCATCAATAATTTTTACGAGCCTGTTGAAAATAATGATTGGACAAATGGATTTTGGACGGGTGAGCTATGGTTATGTTATGAAAATTCTAAGGATGAAGCTTTTAAAGAAGCCGCATGTGTGCAAATTGAAAGTTTTCTGAATAGAATAGAACAAAAAATCAGTGTGGATCATCATGATATGGGATTTCTATATTCACCTTCCTGCGTTGCAGGTTATAAGTTAGTAGGAAATGAAATTGGCAAGAAAGCAGGTATACTTGCTGCAGAACAGTTAATAGCCAGATATCATCCAGAAGGTGAATATATACAGGCCTGGGGAAGTATGAATAGTCCAGAGAATTGCCGATTGATTATTGACTGTCTGCTTAATCTGCCTTTACTATACTGGGCTACAGAAGTGACAGGTGATAAGAAATATGAGGATATAGCCAACAAACACATTCACACAGCTCTAAAATATGTAGTAAGAGAGGACTATTCCACTTGGCATACATTTTATTTTGATTTGGAATCAGGGAATCCTTCTCACGGTGCAACTTGTCAGGGTTACAGAGATGGTTCGGCTTGGGCAAGAGGCCAAGCATGGGGAATCTATGGAATAGCTTTAAGTTATGGTTATACCAAAAAAGAAGAGTATCTGGATTTGTTCCGACATGTCACAGGCTTCTTCTTAGAACATTTACCACAGGATTTAGTTCCCTATTGGGATTTGGAATTTATGGAGGGGGATGAACAGCCTAGAGATTCTTCCAGTGCAGTAATAGCAGTGTGCGGTATGCTTGAAATGGCTAAGTTTTTACCAGAGGAAGAAAGTCAGTATTATATTAACATTAGTAAATCCATTATGAAATCTATCTATGATGATTATAGAGTTAAGGAGGGTATGGCTTCTAATGGATTAGTACTGCACAGTACCTATTCCAATCATTCCCCTTATAATACGTGTAACCATTATGGGGTGGATGAGTGCAATGCCTGGGGAGATTATTTCTACTTGGAAGCACTGACCAGACTGAATAAGGATTGGAACTTATATTGGTAATTCAGTTGGAGAGATTAGATTCCAATGAGACAAGGTGATTAACGAGATCTAGACATGAACTGTAATAATTTTACAAGCGAATCGATAAGTAATAAACTCATTATTCACCTATTTATTAGAGTTCTATGCCAGTGTTTTTATTATATTTGACCCGGGCATCCCCGGACATCATTTGATTAGAGTGTCAAAAGCCAGATTAAGATTGTGAAATGAATATAAGTGTACATTATAATTCCTTCTATTCATTAACAAATTCTAATATTAACTTTTGACACTCTAATTTTATACATATACATATTTAGTCTTGGACGAAGTGCATTATCTTTACGCATTCCAAAGTTTATGTTATTTGATATAAAACTCTACGGATGTGGGAAGGTCTTGTATTTCTTTCACATATCGATAGTGACCTTCTTTATATTTAAAATGCCCTGTGTCTAAACTCTCTTTATTGGTAGATTGGGCTTTCAGTATAATACCAATGTCTAAGAAGGTCAGTTCACCATTCCTATATGGCACCACATACCATTTATTGTCTTTGAATACTTCAAAACTATATTTTGAACCATAAACAAATTCCTGTTCCGATTCATTATGAATATAAATCGGAATCTGCTCCCCTTTATCATAAGTAGCTTTATCAGTTGTCAAATATACATTACCTGTATTATAAATATTTTTATATGGTGATGATTTTAATGGTTGGGTTATAGTTGTAAGTCTATAATAAATCAATAACCAGATAAAAATAAAGAAAATACTTATTATCACAATAAATAAAACTTTTTTAGTTTTTGTTTGCATGATAACTCCTTAGCGATAATCTTTTGGATTCCTTCATTAAAACTAACATTAACATAGGCTGATAACTAAATCTTATCATGGGACGGTATCTATGTAAATACCCATACTTTTTTAAAGATTACAGGCACTCACCAGCCATCTATCGCAAGCATAAAGGAAATTATAGAGTATGGGAGTGATTTTAATGAAAACTGCCATAAACCAAATCAAATCTTTTCTGGTCTATGGCAGCTTTATATTAATATGCTTTAAAAGGGGCTTAAGATTACAGGCTGTATTTGTTTACCCTCCAGGGCATATTCTAAGGTTTGAGATAATAGATTAGTATGCGCAATCATGGATTTGGGTTTGCCATTGGGGCTATCCTGACCAAAGGGAACAAAATAGATGTTTTTTTGATTGATTAACGTACCGATATTTTTTAAATTAATACCCAATGCATCATTGGTTGCAAGAGATATGACCAAAGGTTTATTGTTTCTGATATGGGCTTTCGCAGCCATTAGCACAGGTGTATCAGTGATACCATTAGCCATTTTGGCTAGGGAATTACCAGTACAGGGAATTACTGCCATTACATGAAACATATCCTTAGGACCAATTGGTTCAGCATCTTCAATTGTAGTTATGGGTTCATGACCAGTCATTTCTGCCAGTTTTTTATAGAAATCAGCTGCCTTTCCAAAGCGGCTGTCAATCTTTTGAGAGTTAAAGGAGAGTATGGGAAATACATTAGCACCATCCGCAAGTAATTTTTCAATTTCTTCAAAAGTTTTATCAAAAGTACAAAAAGAGCCAGTAAGGGCAATTCCTATATTTTTATTTTGTAGAGACATATTATCACTTCTTTCCTAAGCTTGTTAACAGGTAACTGGTTAAAAAGTCAGCGGATGCCTCGGGAGCATATTTACCCGGTAAACCAAGGCAAAGCTTAGCCATACGACCTAATCTCTCCGCTGCAGAAAAATCAACACCCCCAGGAGCAGATGCGATATCAATAATTAATACATCCTTTCTGGTGGCTTCTAGTAGATTTTCAGTTAATATAAGTGCAGGAATGGTGTTAAG
>DALYNO010000459.1:0-3302 GCA_031975295.1 Anaerocolumna sp.
TGTAAGGATATATTGGTCAACTCTGGATACAGTGGAGGAATAGTAAGAGACATTAGCCTGGTAAAGCTGTAATAAATCTTTCGGTAACACCATATAACCAACACGAATTGCTGGGGCTATAGATCTGGAAAAAGTACCCAAATAGATTACTTTATCCAAGGTATCCATACCCTGTAAGGCTGGTATAGGTTTTCCTTTATATCTAAATTCACTGTCATGATCATCCTCTATTATATATCGCTGGGGCTTGAGACTGGCCCATTTCAGTAATTCCAAACGACGCTTTACGGGCATAACTATACCTAACGGATACTGATGGGATGGGGTAACATAAACAATATTTGGTGAAGTACTATATAGAGGTTCTAAAGTCAAACCACTCTGATCTAACTCTACTGGAAGTACTGGTATGTCCATACCAGAGAAGATATCATAAGCTCTCTTGTAAGAGGGGTTTTCCATGGCGATGGATAAATCCTTAGATGTAAGCTTTAGGATTTGAGCCAATAGCAGCAGCAGATAATCAGCACCTGCTCCTACAAGGATTTGCTCATAGCTACAATTCACACCTCTGGAACTGTGTAAATAGAGAGCAATGGCCTCTCTTAAGGGAATATCACCCTGATTATCACCTAATAAAAACAAGTCATTATTGGAATCATTCATACAATCCTTTTGCAGTTTTCGCCAGATATTATAAGGAAAGCTCTTAATGTCTATGGCAAAAGGTGAGAAATCATATTGGTATTTTGTAACATTCTTGATTTGTTTGGATTGATAGGGTTTTTGCTGGGCTAGATTAGTTAGATCGGTTACTTCTGTTATATAATAACCACTTTTTGCCACAGCTTCTATATACCCTTCTGATACCAATTGGGCATAAGCCATATCCACAGTATTCCTGCTTATACCCAGATGCCTTGATAGATTTCTGGTTGAGGGAAGCTTGGCATGTATCGGTAAATTTTTATTTTTAATCTCTTTTTTTATATAATCATAAATTTGTTCATAGATGGGAATGGATGAATGGGTTTCAATTGGAATGGTAAGCATAAACCTCTCCTTTTGTATTTTTATCAATAAACAGTTGCGAAACTCATAGAATTAATCTATTTATCATTTGTATGATAAATTCTTAAAACTTTATTGTTTCGCAATCGCCTATTTTATCAATATGAAAAATTCCGATTTCTTTATAATGATCTATTTTATAATTAATGGTATGCAGACTATTTTCTAAACGATTCATTTGTTCTAAAATATATGCCTTCTGATTAAGTAGAATTTCTTTTCTTGTCTCAACAGTTTCCTCACCTTGCAAGCATAAATGCATAAATTCCTTTATATGTTCAATGGACATACCAGAATTTTTTAAACAACAGATTAAACCCAGCCAGTCTATATCATTTTCGGAGAATTTTCGAATTCCTGATTCTGTTCTCTCCACTAGTGGAAGTAAACCCTCCTTATCATAATAACGTAAAGTGTAGATAGAAAGTCCAGTCTTTTCAGAAACTTGTTTGATTGAATAATTCATGATAAATCCTCCGTGTACGATATGAAATGTTCTAAATCTATTTTTAGTGGGATAAAGTAAAAGTGACATAAGAGACAGGAACACAATCTCGATTTCCTTTAAGATAACATAATACAAATATTAAGTCAATCTGATAAGATAAAACATTGACCTAGAGTTAACTTTATATAGTATACTAATGATAAAGCAGCTGATGTCGTTTGTAAATTCTTGTACATATA
Source organism: Anaerocolumna sp. (assembly GCA_031975295.1). Lineage (GTDB taxonomy): Bacteria > Bacillota > Clostridia > Lachnospirales > Lachnospiraceae > Anaerocolumna. Next base: position 1,759 of record DALYNO010000459.1, read on the forward strand.
TGCCAAGTCAGCCGCTGATTACATCTGGATGTTTTACTAAAAAGTTATGAGTTATAGTTGAAGGAGAATATTATGGAAAGGATAGCCTCAGAATCTTAATAAAAAATGTGGCTAAGGAAAAGCATGAATTACAAAGAATTTGGAAATACCAATGAAAAGATCTCTGCATTAGGTTTTGGATGTATGAGATTCCCTGAATATGAAAAGGATGGCAAATGGTATATCGATGATGAGAAAGCCATTCCTATGTTGCTCCATGCATATGAAAATGGAGTAAATTACTTTGATACAGCACCCTATTATTGCCATTCTAACAGTGAGATAACAGTAGGAAAAGCATTGAAAGAGATAAGAGATCAAGTTTTAATTTCTACTAAATTACCCTTAGACAAATGTAAGGAATCAAGTGATTATCGAAAAAATCTGGAGCTAAGTCTGAAAAAATTAGACACTCCATATATTGATTTTTATCACTTTTGGGGTATTGATAAGGAAGATTTTGATGATGTTATTCTTAAGCTTAATTTATTGGAAGAAGCAAAAATAGCCAAAGAAGAAGGTCTAATCAGACATATTTCATTTTCTTTTCATGACAAAGCAGAAAATATAAAGTACATTATTGACAAATCCATTGAGAGAGGAATTCCAATGGAAACCATGTTAGTTCAATATAATCTATTAGATAGAAGTAATGAAGAGATGATTGCTTATGCAGCATCAAAAGGAATGGGTGTTGTAGCTATGGGACCTGTAGGAGGTGGAAGGCTTGCGGCACCAACGGATCTATATCAAAAGTTAACAGGTAAACCCTCCATTGCAACCTATGAGCTAGCATTTAAATTTGTACTTGGCAACCCTAATATCAGCTGTGCCTTATCTGGTATGGGAACCATGGAAATGGTAGAGAATAATTTACTAATCGGTAGCGATGCAGGTAACTTTTCAGAAGAAGAGTGGAGAACGCTTGCCTCCGCTTCTGAGCAACTAAAAAAGTTTAGTGAATTATACTGTACAGGATGCGGATATTGTATGCCATGTCCAGTAGGAATTAAAATTCCACATATTTTTAATTTATATACGTACCATAATGTATATGGTTTAACGGAACATGCGAAAAATGAAATGGCAAAATACAAAAAAGAAGTAGGTAAACTCATTCATGATTGTAAGAATTGCGGCGCTTGTGAGAAGAAATGTCCTCAGAAATTAATGATACGAACTGAACTTAAGAGAGTTGAGGATATTTTATTGACTATGTAAACCTATTTGGAGAAGGAGAAACTATGAGAATATTGTTTATTGGTGGAACGGGGATAATTAGTACAGCTATTTCTAAGGAATTAGTGAAACAAGGTCATGAATTATATTTGCTTAACAGGGGCAATAGAAATGGTGTATTAGAAGATTATTATAGCAAAAGTTCTGGTGAAGTAAATAAAAACTTAAAAATAATTGAAGCAGACATTAATAATGAGGAAAGGGTAGCAGAGTTAATAAAAGATTTAACTTTTGATGTGGTAGCTGATTTTATCGCTTTTGTTCCT
>DALYNO010000460.1:0-3299 GCA_031975295.1 Anaerocolumna sp.
TATCATCTGTATATCTAGCTGTTGACTTTCTGTTAAATAAAGCTTCCCCAGTAGTATAATCAGGTTCGTCCATACCCATTGGAGCATTTTCTTCATCAAATATGTAAATTTTCTTTGTAACACCAGGAGAAACCTCAATTGTAACTTCTTTATTTGGTGCAAATATATCATTAATAGCTGTTACCACTCCATGAATCAACTGATCGAACTGAGCCTGTACAGTCATAATTACAGAAGTATTAATCTCACTATTAAAAGTATTAACTGCCGCCTGATAATCTGTATCAGATGCATAATTTTCTCTTAAAGGTATGTCCGTATAGTTAGCTTCTTTTGTTCCTCTTGAATACAATAACCCTTTTAAAGAGCCAACATCAGTATTTCCCGTTGTAGAAGGAATCATATCTAAATTGAACACATCAATATTTCCATAAGAAACCCAAATAGGTTTTAATAAATTAGAGGTATCACTTACTGTAGTAGTACCCATCTGAAATGTTTGTGTCTCTGATACCAACGGATATCCTTCTGCATTTACAGTAACTATACCGTTGGCATTTTCTTTATAAGTTATATTAATAAGCCCGCCAAGTTCATCTAAAAGATTATTTCTTTGATCTCTTAAATCGTTGGCATTTTCAACTCCGTTACTTTCATAACGGCATATTTGCTCATTTAATTTATTTATTTTCGAAGCAATATCATTAATTTTATTAACTTTATCTGAAATTTGAGAATTTAAATTGGTTTGATAAGAAGCCAGCTGTTTTGATATGGTACTAGCCCTTTCAAGAAAACTCTTGGCATTCTCCACTAGTGTCGCACGAACTTCAATGGCATCCGGTTCTTTAGATAACTCCTGAATAGATGTCCATAGACTAGCTAATGAATCCTGAAAAGCTACTCCTTCTAATTCTCCAAACATACTTTCTACTTCATTAACAGATTCGTATTGTGTTTTGTAAAAACCTTGTCTGCCAAGTTCCTGCCTGTAGGATTTATCCAAAAATGTATTTCTAACCTGTCTAATCGTTTCTATGTTAACTCCAAGACCTGTCTGAAGCGTGGATACAGCGGTTACTCCCCACTTTATATAAGAATGGTCCGCTTGTACTATTTGCTGTCTGACAAAACCCTTGGTATTAACATTTGCTAAATTATGTGCTGTGGTATTTAAGGCGCTTTGACTTACATTAAGTCCTGATACCCCTGTATTTAAGCTGCTCATTAAGCTCATAGAATTTCACCTGCCTACTTTTCTTAATTACTGACCAGATTATAGCCTCTAGTCAATTACTGTTTTGCATCAAACATACTTGTATGCACACCTGGCATATCAAACTGTGATGCACCTTTGTTGTAGCCTTGGTTCCCCGGTGACATCCTTGTACTCTGTATAAAATTCATATTGAATTCTATCATCTCTAGGGATTGTTGTATTAAAGATTTATTATGATTATTGATATCGACAAGTCTCCGAATTGTCTTTTTAAGAAGATCATGAACTTCACAAAGATGTTTTTTTTCTTTTGGCTGTTTTTCCATCATTTCAATAACATACTTAATATTTATCGTACTTGGATCTTTGTTTACAACGATACCAATATTTTTAACGATTTCTTCCCGTCTTTTATCCAAGCTATTTATTTTTTCTACCATGTATTGCTCTTTTACTGTTATTTCTTGCAGAGCCACTAGGTCATTACTGACTATTACTCTGGTTTTATTCTCAGCAATTTCAATCAGTTCGTTATAATGTTCTGCTTCTTTACCCAAGGTATCTATTAATTCTTCAATTAAACTGGCCAACTAATAACCTCCTTTTTCAGCTCTTAAAGTCAAAATCAATTTAATAAACGTTACCGTTTATTAAATTGATTTCTCAAAGTATCTCTTAAGAATTTGGTCTGCAACTTCTTCCATATTAACATTATAAGTTCCGGAAGCAATTCGTTCCTTGATGTCTTTTACTTTGTCAGTTCTAATATCCGGTGATTCTAAAACAGCTTTTTTTGCTACCTGGTAGTCATTTCCCAAGCTGGATATTTCAACTTGATCTTTTGTCGATACATTTGCTTTCTTCTCAATCTTTTGTAGAGCATTGGTTTGATAAACCTGCGCTATCTTATTATAAGCATCTACACGCATTTCTTTCACCGCCTGTCTTACTTTCTAATTCTTTCTTCCTATTTTATTTATCGGTCTAGTCTCTGGAAAAATTAATAGTGGATTGACTATTTTTTATTGTTGCTATTTTAAGTACAGGTAATTCATTATTTTTACAAACAGATTGATAAATTTTCAGGCTATATACATGGATTAATTTCCTAGACTTTTATTATGCAATGAAGTGAAACAGACGATATACAGTATAATCATCTTATGATATGATTGGAGGAGTCAAACTTTTTATCAAAGATGAGTGAAGCATTTTTCAATGGCAATACATAATATGGAGGCATTCAAATGACAACGAAATCAAAAAGCTTTTTCCTAATCTTTTGTTTAATCGGGATTATTTCTTCTCTATTTCTAATCAAAAACTATGTAACAAATGTATCCGCAACTGAAAAACCAAGCAAAACGGTCACCCTACATGCCAATTCCACCGGGGCAGAACTGCAGAGTTTGCTGGATTATAATAAAGCAAACGAGTATACTTTAACCATACAAATTCCCTCAGGACAGTATACTCTTAATAAGGAGCTTAAAATCTATTCCAACACCACCATTCTTGCAGATGCTAATGCTTATTTTATAAAAAACCACGAAAGAGGTTCCATGATAACCAACGATTTGTCCAATGATAAAGGTGGGTATTTGACTGCATCCAATATTACAATCAACGGAGGTATCTGGGATTCCGCTAAGACTTCTAAGGGTACAGAAAGTTTTCGATTTATCCATGCCACTAATGTTACTATTCAAAACGCAACAATTTGTAATGTGCCAGAAGGCAGCAAGTTAATCTTATTTGCCGGGGTAAAGGATTCCAAGATTGATGGGTGTAAATTATACGGTTATAGTGGAATATGGCCCAAGGAAGCTATTCAGTTGGATATTGTACATGATAATGTGCTGGTTCCTTCTATGCAAGAAGCTTATCTTCATTATGATGACCTAGCCTGCGATGGCCTTGTAATAACCAACAACGAAATATATAATTATCCAAGAGCAATTGGTTCCCACTCATCCGTTAAGGGTGTCTTTCACAAAAACATTACAATATCCGAAAATAATTTCCATGATCTTGATGAAGCTGCAATTAAAGCTTTTAATTATATCAATCTATCGATAAA
>DALYNO010000461.1:0-3295 GCA_031975295.1 Anaerocolumna sp.
TTGTTCGGGCGGATACCCCAGTATTAATATAGGATGGACCTGTTTCAAAACCCTTTAAAGCTGCTATGGTTTGTGCCATTCCTAGATATCCCATGGTGTATGGATTTTGTACCATAACCGCTTTTAAGCTTCCATTCTCAATCAATTTCTGAGTTTCAGGTGGAAAATCAAATCCTATTCCAACTATTGGAATGCTACTTTTACTGATTGCATACCCAACACCGATGGTTGTATCCTCATTGGTACCAAATATTCCAACTAAATCCGGGTTATTGGCAATATAACTATCTGCTATTTTTAATGCACTTGCTGTGTTAGGACCATACTGAGTATTAAGCAGTTTGAAATTCCTGTTAGCGGCTAATACGCTACGAAAACCATCAACTCTATTTTTAGTATTTGTACTCATTATGGAATCGCTAACAACTCCTACTGTGCCTTGTCTATATCCGGCTGCTGCCAGTTCAATAATCATATTTTCACCAGCCGTAACACCAGCACTGTAATCATCAGTAGCAAGTGTTATAATGCCTTCTTCAGCTGCAGGAGTATCTAGGTATATAATTTTTACACCTAAGGATTTTGCATACTCTATTGCACTGGATACTCTTACAGGATCGAGAGCAGATATTAGCATCGCATTAGCACCGTTATTTGCGGCATTAGTTATTATTTCTATTTGTTTATCTACAGATCTTTCCTCAGGAGCATCCCAAATAAAATTAGCACCTACTAAACTAGCCATATCATGGATTCCTTGATTAATGATAAACCAGAACTGACTGATGTTGTCCTTGGATATATAGTAGATTTTGTAATCCTCTAAGTTAGATGGCCTTATAAGCATATTTGTATATTTATTTCTTATATACATGATTTAACCTCTCTTATATAGAAAGAAATTATAGATTGTTTATTTAATATATTCATTAATAGCTAATCTATTCCCTATCTATAATTGTATTAGGGGAAAACGATAAGTTTCAGGTAATTTATTATGGAACTGTATCTTTTCAAGCACATTGCTAGGAGCCTGAAAAGCAAGCGTGGAATATAATGCTTTGATGCTTTTGTATAGCGAAGAAGGTAAGGATTTATAACACATCTTTTTTAATGACTTGCCTTTTACTTTTTTATAGTTTCAATAGGTAATATGCACGATTGCTCAACTCCATTCAATATTCTTACAATCTCATAACAGAAAAATTCGCATGCTGATGACTAGCACATCCTGCAAAGATGAAACTGCCGACAATGATAGGAATTCTAAATTTGCTATTGTATTATAAGTGAAGTATAATATTTCCATATAAAAAAATTATTATGATGTTGATGTAATTTAGATACAGTGGAGGAGATAAGTATGGGAGAAATATGGGTTGCCACAAAGGCACTGATTGTATATAACAAACGAGTATTAATAATACAACGGTCAAATTATTGTGGGGTTGGTGAAAACGAATGGGAATTTGCCGGTGGAGGTTTAAAGTTTGGAGAAGATTTGTTAGATGGTCTTTCTCGCGAGGTAATGGAAGAAGTCGGATTGACGGTTCGGATAGATAAGCTTTTGTACGCCGTTTCCAGATTAGTAGACCCATATCGTCAAATAGTTGGATTGACTTATCTTTGCTATGCTGAAACTGATAGGGTTATTCTTTCTGAGGAGCACAAAAACTTTTTATGGGCAACACGAGAGCAGCTTGAAGTATTCTTAAATAAACCTATATTGGACGATCTTGCTTTTTATTCCGCATTGGAACACCTGGATATCATATAATGTAGTTTTACATATAAGTATTAGGTGGGTCTGAGTTGCTATATACTTTTTAACTATACAGAAACAACTAAGGGAAAGCTATTGAAATATACATTGTTTTATTGTATATATGGGATGATAAACTGTATTGAGAGGATACATATGCCTAAAGTAACGGAAGAATATATAAGAGAAAAAGTATAAATGCATTTACATTATCTTTCTTTATTGGCTCCGTTCGTTATGTCTCAGGTAATATTCTATTATCCATGCTATCCCATGCTACAATCAATGCATTTTGGGAGGTTATGCCTGCTACAAATAAGATTTTACCTTCTTTTATCATATTAGGTTGTATAGGTGTTTTATGTCTTGCAATTGATTATGCAGTAGTGAATCGAAAATCCATACTTAGCGAATGATCTATCCATTTTATATTAACTCTTAACTAACACCGTTAATGCTATTGGAATATGTTGTAAACTCCAGTAAAGACTGCTATAATACGGAAGAAATTAAAATCTGTGCAATCATGAACAATTACTTCGTGAATTATTAGCAGTAAATATATCATAATAACAGAGACTTGTGATAAATTATTTTTTTGTATTCAACAATGGACACCAACGAGCATTCTGTGACAGGATAAAAAGATGCTTCTATGTTATTGTAATTCTAAGGAGGATGTGAATATATGGACTGGATACAAAGCATACAGCGTGCATTGAACTATATAGAGGATCATTTATTGGATGAAGAATTAGATAATAACAGCATTGCAAAACATTCATATTCATCAAACGCTAATTTTCAACGTACCTTCAGTATTGTTACCGGGTTGACGATTGCTGATTACATACGGTGCCGCAGACTGACATTGGCAGGGGAAGAACTTGCTAAATCAGATTCCAAGGTAATTGAAATTTCGTTGAAATACAGATATGATTCACCAGAAAGTTTCTCCAAAGCATTCTCCAGGTTCCATGGTGTTACACCGTCTGAAGCAAGACGCAGTTCAGGTATACTTAAATGCTTTGCTCCCATCTTTCTAAGAATAGAAGTTGGAGGAGGATTTAATATGAACACAAAAATGATTCCCCACATTCCAAAAGTTTTTTTCAATAGGGGTGGAGAGAATTACCACTTTAATAGTGGAGTAAGGTATGTAATGGATTGTATTGGCGAAATGAAATTGGCTGATTATTCGTTGATTGGGGGGATAACAGGAGATATTTTGATTCAATTTTATTCGTTGAAAGGCTTTAAAGGTGATAGTGCATCTGATTATTATTTAGGTTTAAGCAACTTCCCAAGTGTTTTTGATAAGCTAGGCTACACCGCCCAAACTATTTCTGTTCGCCAGCTACAAGGGGAGAAAGAAAAAACCATTCAAATTATTACTGCAAGCATTGATAAAGGTGTTCCTCTTATATTATATCACGGCGGCCCCCCAGGAGTTATAGTTGGTTATGAAGGTGACGGTAATACATTATTGTATTTACGCGAAAATATGATAGAACCGGAACAGCTGATTCTTGA
>DALYNO010000462.1:0-3291 GCA_031975295.1 Anaerocolumna sp.
AGCCACTGCTACTGAGGTTCCAGCTAACAATACAACAAAAAAGGTTCCAAGAAACTTAATATATTTTGTTTTTACACCAAGTCCAAGGGCAACTTCTTCTCCCATACTTAATATGGATACGCCTCTGGAAATCATAACAGCCCCTGTCAGAGCAATTAGTATGATTGGGGTAGCTAATTTAATCTGATTCCAATTAGTCCCTGCCATACTACCCATTGTCCAGAAGGTTACATTTTGACTTGCCCCTGCACTGATTGCAAAGCCCTGACTTAAGGCAGAAAGCAGTGCACTTACAGTGGCACCAGCTAAGACAAGCTTCATTGGGTTATTATTTCCTGGAACCATGTTGCTGATAATATAAACTAAGGATGCACCTAAGGCTGCACCCAGAAAAGAAGCAATTACAATTTGAGAGTAAGTAGCACTCTGAAACACCGCATAACAAAGTGCAATTGCAAGGCCAGCTCCAGAATTAAGGCCCATAATACCTGTGTCTGCCATTGGATTTCTGGTCATACCTTGCATAATTGCCCCTGCAACTGCTAGGGCGGCCCCTATTAGTGCCCCACCTATCACTCTTGGTAATCTCATATCTATCACAAGTAAGTGCTGGGAACTGTTAGGGTCAAAATGAATAAAACTATCTACCACCGTTGATAAAGGTATTCCGGCAGCACCTTTTGTTAGGGAAATTGCCATAAATACAATCAGAAGTATTAGTCCAGCAATGATGATGACAGCTGCAATAAAGCTCCTTTGTAATGTTATTTTTTCTGTATTATTCGTCTTCATTACATGATTTACTTGTACCATGTATTTATAACAAATACATCAGTACTCCTCCTTTTGGATTTACTTCATGAACCGGGAAAAGGGTCTGTTATTTATGATAAAATAACAGCCCCCATCCCTATTATCAATAAACTAATTATTCGCCTAAAAGTGTTTCAATTATTTTATTAACGGTATATTCAGTTGCAATACCACTATTTGCATGCCCTGCACCATCAAGTTTAACTACACGTCCTTCTTTTACTGCAGTTAGTGACTGCCAAACACTGTTACTTGTTAATTCATCATACATTGCTTCATCTCCATCAAATACATTAACGAATATGTAGTCAGGATTCATAGCAACAATTGCTTCCATGGATACTTGTTCGTAATTTTCAGAAGTGGTATGTCCTTCTGGTGCATTTAATCCAAGTCCTGTTTCCTTACTGTATAACACTGGTTTATTCGCAACAAAATATTGATCCGCACTCATTAATGATATCTGCATTACTGTTTGTCCTTCATATTTTGCTTGTAACTTTTCACGGGCGTCTGCTAATTTCTGGTCAAAAGCTGCAATGACTTCTTCTGCTTTCTCTTCTTTGCCAACTAATTTACCAACTTCACGAAGACTTAATCGCCAATCCATTTTTGTTTTAGGGCCAAAAACTGCAACTGGAGCAATCTGTTCAAAATTACTAACATCTATGTTACTTGGATCCGCTTCCTGGTGAAGAATTACATCAGGCTTTACTTCTAATAAAAGTTCAAAATTAAGTTCTGCACCATTGCCGAGATCAACGATTTCCCCCATATCCATTCCTTGAAAAGGATCCCAGGTCGCTAAGTAGTTTTCAACCCCTGTTGCTGCCACTGGCGTAATATCTAACATTAATAAAGTTTCCCAAAGTGGAAGATAATCAGTTGCAACTCTCATGATTTCTTTTTCAATGACAATATCTCTGCCTGCTGCATCAACGTATGTATAAGGATATTCTTTTGCAGGTTCTGCTGCTTCTTCTGTAACAGGCGCCTCTGTAGTTTCTGGTGTTTCTGTAGCAGTTGGTTTAACTGCTTCTGTATTTGATTCTGTAGCTGCATTCTCGTTTCCCTTACTGCAACCCACTGCAAAAACTGCAACCAATGCAGTTATCATGAATAATTTAGATAATTTTCTCATTTCATTCCTCCTGGGATTTCACATATGTTCGTCATGATTGTGATATTCATTCTCATTAACGAATAACAATATAACATATGGAATCCAAATAGGAAATAGGTTAATTTCAAATACGCCATGGATTTTTTTCTAAATGATCACGAAAGGCACTTGGAGAACGTCCTGTATTTTTTTTAAAAATACGGCTAAAATGTAATGGATCCTCATAACCTACCATATTCGCAACTTTGGTAATGGAATAATTCACATCCATCAGCAATTCCTTAGCTCTATTCATTTTACTTTGAATTAGATATTTTTTCGGACATATGCCTATTTTCTTTTGAAATATATAATTAAATTGCTTAGAATCTATATTTAACATTTCTGCCAATTGAGATACAGACAAACTTTGATCCGTATTGCTATGTATATATTCTATAATATGCTCTAAGGATTCTTCCTTGGTATCTATCGCTGACTGCCACGCCAGAGTCAATATATTTTCGAATACTTGATATAATAAAGTTTTTGATTTAAAACGATTGATTGGACTTCTATTATCCATTAATCTTAATAACTTTTGCAGTAGAATCTCAAGTTCCATACTACCATGATTTTCTATAGGTAAAACAAAATTTTGTGATTCCAGAATATTTTTTAATTTCGTATCTCCTACAACTTTATAATGCAATAAGATATATTTCCACTCTGAACTGCCAAGTACTTCTTTGTCCAACTGAATGCCCGCGCCTGCATGTAGTACTACACCTGGTTTTAATTCAAATGGATGCTGATCTATAGTAAATCGTGCTTTGCCTTTTAAGGGTATTACTAACCCGCATACTTCTTCCGTAGTTGTACCGCCAATGGATTTAATACCAGGGGGAATGGATACCTCAAAAATATCACAAACTTCTAAATTTGCTTTTGTATATATCATTATCAATTCTTTTAAGTCAACATTCATGATAGTCCTCTCATAATTTGCTTTCAGGTTCTGAGAATGAGTGCTTGCATTCATTCTCAGAACGCAAACCTCAGTGTGAAAGTGTTTTTCTTTCACACTTTACTTCCAGGTTCTTAAAATACGTGTTTGTATTCGTTCTCAGAACGCAAACTTCGTGTGAAAGTGTTTGTTCTTTCCTTCACCATTTATTTAGAATTATTTACTATAGCTATCTGCCCTCATATGTTAGCATAATCTAACTCACATAAAAATACTATCACGATAATTAAATTTTAGCAAGCAATATAAATTAACTTCATGTCTTGAAATATAAACTCCCTCATATAATAGATAGGAGGTGACTAACTATTAAAAGTCAATAATTTTTTTTGAAAAGTATTATATAAAA
>DALYNO010000463.1:0-3283 GCA_031975295.1 Anaerocolumna sp.
ATCTATCTTTTGATCTATCTTTTGATCTATCTTAATAACTTTTTAAATATCTATTTTCTTTTATAAAAGATTTCAATTTATTCATATAAACTATCTTCTCATTTCTCAAAAGGCAAATTATAATCATAAGCTGTATGATATGTGCTTTGTGATATTCTAATCAATATGAAAAATACCCACGCTCAGACTACTATTATAATCTATTTGCAGTTAAATTTCTACTTAATAATTAAGGGGGCGTTACCAAATAAGCTTTAGGTATCTACCTAAATCGCTTCATTTTGCAACGACCCCTTGATTTAAGCAGTCACACTAAACAACTGCTACATTTATTATTAATTTCTTTTCATTGATTCATATAGCATCTGGGCAATTCCCATTCCCCCAGTTTCAACCACATTATCTGCATACTCTTTATAGAGCATATCTCCAAAGTAAGAAACATAAGGACTCTCTTCATCCCCAGTGGGAACCGTTTTTTTCATTTCTTTAAACATTTGTTCCACAAAATAGGCTTCAAAGCTTTTGCAAACATCCATTAATTCCTCATCAGTGGCTTTATCTAAATTATTTGTAAGCTTTGACTCTAATTTCTTCGTACTATCAGAAGTATTTAAGGTTGCTGTGGTTCCTGTTAGAAAAGGATTATTTCCTATAGTTATAGCCATCTTAAACCTCCTTACTATCTACGCAAATTATTAGCTTGTTGCAGCATCTCATCGGATGCATTAATAGCCTTTGAACTCATTTCATAAGCTCTTTGAGAAACAATTAAATCTACCATTTCATTGGCTGCTTGAACATTAGAGGCTTCTAAATAACCTTTCTTAATGGTACTAGCAGAGATATTGGCATCCTGACCCTCAAGCCTTGGGGTTCCAGAAGCCTGGGTTGCCAATAGAATACTATTAGAAGTCTTCTCAAGGCCTGATGGATTGCTAAACTGAGCAATACCTAACTTGATATCAAGATTGGCTACAGTTCCATCAGTCAAAGTATACATGAAATTACCGTATTCATCAATTTCGATATTAGAGCTATCATATTCACTTGGTAATACAATAGGCTGTCCATTTACATCTAACACAGGATAACCTTCTGTAGTTGCTAAGGTTATTCCATCGTTTCCAATGGAAAGTCCTAACGATCCATTTCTGGTGTAGCCAGTAGAGCCATCAGCAAGCTGTACAGAGAAGAACCCTTTGCCTAATATTGCAAAATCAAAATCATTTCCAGTTTCTTTTACTGTACCTTGTGTATATTGAGATACGATTGCAGAATTTTTTACACCAAGTCCTACCTGTGCTCCTGAAGGCTTAGCCTGTCCGTTACTGTCTGTGGTTTTGTTTTGTATTGTTTGATATAATAAAGATTTAAATTGTGCTGTTTCTTTCTTGTAGCCTGTTGTATTAATGTTGGCTAAATTATTGGAAATGGTGTCAACACTGGTCTGTTGTGATATCATACCAGACGCTGCAGTCCATAATGAACGCATCATAAGCATTTATCCTTTCTTTTGTAAATTACAATTATACTTTACCTACTGAATTAGCAGCAAGATCCAATGTGCCGTCTACTGTTTGAATTACTTTCTGATTAGCTTCATAAGCACGTGTAATGGCTATCATATCCGTCATTTCTCTTATAACATTTACATTGGATTGTTCTGTATATCCTTGATGTATGGAAGCACCTGTTTGTTTTTCTTCTGCTCCCTCTATAGGAACATACATGTTGTCACTCTGTTTGGTTAAATAATCATAATTTTCAAAGTCAGTTATCTGGACTTTATCTATATAGTTGCCGTCTGCATAAACTGAGCCATCTGCATCTATTACTACATTAGTTGCATCAGCAGGTACTGTTAGCCTGCCACCTTCTCCAATTAGAGCATTACCATTTAGATCCATAATTACACCATTTAGATCCATGGTAAAATTACCGTTTCTTGTATATTTAATTACTTCATCGCCATTCCCATCTGTTGTAGATATATTAAAAAATCCACTTCCTTCAATGGCTAAATCATAAGTATTACCCGTACTTCTTAAAGATCCTTGATTGAAATCTGTATATACTTCACCTATTTTCACACCCAGACTCATTTTACCAATGGCTCTGTCATTATAGGCTTCAGATGAATCTTTTATTTTAAGGGTTAAAAGATTATCGAATGATTGATTTGTTACACTGTCTTTTTTAAAACCAACTGTTGAGGCATTGGCAAGATTGTTTGATACGATATCTAATCTCTTTTGTTCATTCGCCATACCTGTCCAAGCTGTAAATAAGCCTTTAACCATTGTATCCTCCAGTCCATTACAATTAAATGTAAGGTGTCCACGGATTTAATCCGCTTTACTCCATGTTTAAACTAAGTATATACATTTATCGGCAGGAAGTTACAAAAACTTAATCCCTTTTACCACTTAAAAATTCAACAAATTTACCAGTACCAATAGCGACTGCTGTCATTGGATCTTCTGCTGTCATTGTATTAATGCCTGTTTTATCCTGAATTAATTCTTCTAAACCATACAGAAGGCAACCACCACCTGTTAGTACAATACCACGGTCAGCAATATCTGCTGCAAGTTCTGGTGGCGTTTTTTCTAATACGCTGTGTACAGCTTCAACTATTTGAGAAGTAGTCTCTTTTAAAGCTTCTTCTGTTTCATCAGAACTTACTGTAATAGTCTTAGGAAGACCTGTAACAAGGTTCCTACCTCTTACATCCATAGTTACTACTTCAGGTCTTTTGTAAGCTGAACCAATTTTAATTTTAATGTCTTCCGCAGTTCTCTCACCAATTAAAAGATTATGTTTTTTTCTCATATATCTAACTATAGCTTCGTCAAAATCATCGCCAGCTATTTTAATAGATGTGCTTACTACTGTTCCACCCAGGGAAATAACAGCAATATCAGAAGTACCTCCTCCGATATCTACAATCATGTTTCCACAAGGTCTTGAAATATCAATACCTGCACCAATTGCAGCTGCAATTGGTTCTTCTATAATAGCCACTTCTCTGGCACCAGCCTGATAAGTAGCATCTTCAACTGCTTTTTTCTCAACTTCTGTAACTCCACTTGGTACACATACACTGATTCTTGGTTTACGGAATCTTTGTTTACCAACGGCTTTTTGGATAAAATATTTTAACATTTTCTCTGTTACGGTATAATCGGAGATTACGCCCTGTCTTAAAGGACGGACAGCTACAATATTTCCTGGAGTTCTTCCAAGCATAAGTCTTGCTTCTTCACCAATAGCTTTAATT
>DALYNO010000464.1:0-3280 GCA_031975295.1 Anaerocolumna sp.
TTACTATATAATTAAAAATTGTATTTATAATTATAATTTTATATATTACTTGATAAAACAACATATAGACTGAGCTCTATGCAACTGTTTGCCCTATGATACTTTTGCACTTCATGCAGAATCTGCAAATCTATTTTTTTTGCCTACATATGGTTTTGAAAAATAAAACGTATGGATTGTAGGGTAACCAATGTATTATCTAAGTCCTTAAGGTTAATTTATCAAGTAAAGCTCAATATAAATAATGCATAAACAAAATCACTGCTTACTGATTTAATAAAGCGCAAATAAATCATTTCACATCCTAATATATTCATCTTTACGCACCCACTATTAAATTCCTGAATTGTAATTTTCATGTAGTGTGGTATAATAATGTTGATTTTTAGTATTTATATGTTTTATAGAAAGGAATTTTATGTACGCATCGAAAGACATGAGTGTTTTTGATATAATCGGTCCTAATATGATTGGACCCTCCAGTTCCCATACAGCTGGAGCACTTAGAATTGCAAGACTTGCTAGAAATATGGTAAAGCTCCCTATTAGAGAGGTAAAATTCATATTATATGGTTCCTTCGCTTTGACATATAAGGGCCATGGAACAGATAGAGCTTTGGTCGGCGGGATTTTAGGATATGATACAGAGGATGCCAGAATTAGGGATTCTTTTCATCATGCCAAAGAAGAAGGCTTAGTCTATTCTTTTGAACTAAATACCACAATAAAAGATGTACATCCTAATACGGTGGACATTGTGCTTACATCCTTAAATGGTGAAGATACAACTGTAACAGGGGTTTCTGTTGGCGGAGGTAGAGCTGTAATTAAAAAGATAAATGGTGTAGACATTGATCTATCTGGGGATTACAACACCGTAGTAATCAGACACAGAGATTTAACTGGTGTGGTAGCTTCTATTACAAATATTCTAAGCCAGTATAATATTAATATCGCTTTTATGAAGCTTTATAGAGAAAATAAGGGCGCAGTTGCTTATTCCATTATTGAGGCGGATGATGAAGTTATGACCGATGTAATTGAAAAAATAGAAGAATTAACAAATGTATCTCAGGCATTTTTAATTGGAAAACTTTAAGGAGAGCGATGTAAGCTATGGATTTTAGAACAGGAGAGGCTTTACTAAATATATGTAAGGAAAGTAATATATCTATAGGCGAAGCAATGCTTTTGCGTGAGATAGATAATATAGGTAGTACTAGAGAAGAAGCCCTTGGAAGAATGGAGCATTCTTGGGAAATTATGAAGAATTCTGCCAAAGCATCCTTAAAAGGTGATATTGTCTCCATGGGCGGGTTAATTGGCGGAGAAGCAGCTAGTATTCATGCTAGAAGCTTAAGTGGAAAACCTTCAGTATGTGGTAGTATTGTTTCCAAGGCTATTAGCTATGCAATGGGCGTTTTGGAGGTTAATAGCTCCATGGGATTAATTGTTGCAGCACCTACAGCTGGTTCTTCAGGTGTAATCCCAGGTACTTTCCTGGCTATTCAAGAGGAATTTGGTTTTACAGATGAAGATATGATTAACGCTTTATTTAATGCTGGAGCTGTAGGATATCTCATAGCCTATAATGCAACCATAGCAGGTGCTGAGGGCGGATGTCAGGCAGAAGTTGGTTCTGCTTCTGCAATGGCAGCATCAGCAGTAACAGAGTTAATGGGTGGGACTCCAAGGCAGTGCCTTGATGCTGCAACAAGTGCGATTTCTAATTTACTTGGATTGGTATGTGATCCGATTGGAGGATTAGTTGAAGCCCCCTGCCAGCAAAGAAATGCTGTAGGAGCATCAAATGCTTTGATCTGTGCAGAGATTGCTCTAAGTGGAATACAGAGTATTGTTCCATTTGACGAAGCCATTGCAGTAATGTATCATGTTGGAAAAGCAATACCAAGTGAACTAAGAGAAACTGCATTGGGTGGGATGGCGGTAGCACCAAGTGCCTGCAGCCGTTGTATAAAGTGCGGTTCCTAATATTCTGAGAAATTTTTATATAACATCTAAACGTGCTTATGATTTGTCATAAGCACGTTTTTGTAATATTTGATAGCGAAATTCCTTTGATAGCGAAATTCCTTGATAGCGAAATCCTTTCATAGTGAAATACCTTGATAGTGAAATACCTTGACATCGAAATCCCTTGATATCAAAATCCTTTCGTAGTGAAATCCTTTGATATCGAAATTCCTTTGATAGCAAAACCTTGATAGTGAAATCCTTTCATTCCAAAATCCTCTGATATCAAAAACAATTTATTCCGAAATTCTAAGATATCTAATTACTTTTATACCAGTGTTATTCCTATTTATAGATTTGAATTACCTTTACCAACATACTTCTTCAATCATATCTCATATACCGTAAATTCATAAAATCCTATTCAAATTCTTTAAATTAAAGTTAGATTAAAATATGTAAAAAATAATTGACAGTAATTTCAACTTATTATATAGTGTATTTATAAAACAATATTATACGTCATATAATATAGTGATTAAAATAATATTATGAATGTATCCATGCAGAGAGGAAGATGGCGTTATGGTGTTTAACACAGGAGCCGCTTTATTAGATGCTATTGTGCTTGCAGTTGTATCTAAAGAAGCTCAGGGGACTTATGGCTATAAAATTACACAAGATGTACGCCAGGCAATTGAAGTATCAGAATCCACCCTATATCCGGTCCTTAGAAGACTGCAAAAGGAGGATTGCCTTGAAGTGTACGATCTAGCTTTTGATGGAAGAAATAGAAGATATTATAAAATTACAGATAAAGGAAAAGTTATGTTAAAACTTTATAAGGATGAATGGAAAGTTTATTGTCTTAAAATTAATCATATATTAATGGGGGTGGACATCTAAATGGATAAGCGTGAGTTTTTTGAAGAACTGAATAAACGTTTAGAAGATATTTCTTCAGAAGAAAAAGCCGAGGCAATTAGCTTTTATGAGAATTATTTTGAAGATGCTGGAATAGAAAATGAAGAATTAATTCTGAAAGAATTAGTCTCACCACAAAAAGTTGCTGACAGTATCAAACAATCAATTGATTCTAATGAAAGGGAGCAATTAGCACAAGGGTATTACACTGAAAAAGGCTATGAAGAGAGTTATAGTAATATAAATAGACAAGAACTTTCCGTTCCGGAGAATAAGCCAGATACTAATTCAGACCAAAGTATTTATTTAAATAGGATAAATAAAGAAAATGCCAGCAATCCAGGAAGATATGCAGGAAATAATACCGGAAGTAATCCAGAAA
>DALYNO010000465.1:0-3276 GCA_031975295.1 Anaerocolumna sp.
TAATCATAAGTTCCAGATTCCCTGAACTTCCTAAAATATCTAGAAGAGCTTCCTTATTCTTCGTATAAGCTTCCTTGTCCATTGCATAAGGGAGTATATGATAATCAAACTGATAAGTGCCATCTCTTTTTACTATCGGGTATAAATTATTAAAATATCCAACAGCATCAGTTAGGGTATGGCGGCTTCTGAAAGGGCCAAAAGAATTATCTTCAGGATATGCTGTTACGGTTAATGGTGCCTTCTTGCAATGCTTCCCGACAGTTAGATAAACATAGCGGTTATCATTTTTCATTTGTGAATTAAAGACAGGTTTAATACTTTTAATCAGTTCACATTCTAATAATCTGGCTTCTAAATGAGTATCTGTCACGATATAATCTATATCTTCTATAAGATTAACCATCTTCTTTACCTTCTCCCAAGTAGGGGTGGCAGTAAAATAAGATTTCACTCTTTTATTCAAACACTTACTTTTACCTACATAGATAATATTACCTCGATTATCCAGCATTTTATAGATGCCCGGCAAATGAGGAAGTTCTTTTAATTTGTTTTTGATGGTTTCATTTATCATAGGTGATAGTCCTCAATTAAAATTGTATTTTACATGTAATGTTATTTTTGGTAGAATCAAAATTACTAAATAAAGTAAAAAAGTTATGCGGCAGATAAGAAACATAATGAAATTTATCATGTTAGTAGCAGCTTGTTTCTTACATAATATAATAAAAATCTATACACTACAATGAAATTTTACAACTCAAGTAATAATTGAGTTGATATATCAGCTAAAATGAATCAACTCAAGCATCACTTGCTTCCATATAATTTCTGACTTGCTAAAATGTAGATGTAAACAACAACTAAATCCATATTTTAAGAAGAGAACTTATTGGAGAGATATATCTGATAGGAGAATGTTCTTAAAAGAGATTTCATTTATGATTAACGGAGGTTACATATGTTTGACACAGTAAAAGTAGGTAAAAAAATCACAGGTTTTAGAAAAGATAATAATATGACCCAAATGGAATTAGCGGATAAGCTAGGGGTAAGTTATCAAGCAGTAAGCAACTGGGAGAGAGGCAATTCCATGCCCGATATTTCTAAATTACCAGAAATATGTTCTTTACTAGGTTGCAGTATTGATGAACTATTAGGACATGAAAGCAATAGGCTTATTAAACATGTGGTTAAAGGAGATGCAGAGGAGTATATAAAAGAGGAACAGGTAACAGTACTGGAACTTGCTGAAGCTGCACCAGTACTAAAACCACAGCAAACCCAGTATTTATTAGAAACAATTCTGGAAGAAAATGAAGATAACCTCTCCATTAAGAACATTATAAGCATGGCACCTTTTGTTAGTGAACCGTATTTACTCCAATGGGTGGAACAGATTAACATCAATGAAAATATTGAGGATCTTATAAGTTTAGCTCCTTTTCTTTCCGGGGAAGCGCTAGATCAGTTAGTAAAAAGGATATCAAAGGATATAGATATTTACAGGATTGTAGGTCTTGCTCCCTTCTTAGAAGAAGATACTCTGGATTATCTGGTTAAGAAATGCTTAAATAATCTGAATATAAAGGACATTACTTCCTTGGCGCCTTTCTTGGAGGAAGATACGCTAGATAACATTATCGTTTATGCGCTGGAAAATAATAAAATTCAGGAGTGTGTAGGTTTATATCCTTTCTTGGAAGAAGATACACTTAAGAAAGTTTCGGATGCACTTATGAAAAAAGGTGATTTTAAGGCATTTATTGCTTTAGCGCCCTTTCTATAAAAGAAAAGCGGGGGTTAGGTTTTGAAGGAGTTATTACTGCGCCGTAAGGCTAAGTTCTATCAATATTTATTTGCAACCTTTTTATTTATGGTGGAGTACTTCCTATCCATGGGCATTGTTTCTCTTATACTAGATGTTGTGGAGAAAAAGGATCCTATTTATTTTAGAAATGTTATCATAATAATTATTGCATTTATGATATACTCACCAATAAATTTTCTTGTATCCAGAATGCTAAGGCTAAGATACATGAGGGACACCATTCTGGATGTAAGGCGGCAGGCTTTTGACAAAATAATGAGTATGACCTTCCGACAGTTCTCGTATAAGTCTAAAGAGATATATCTTTCCCATCTGGTGAATGATATTAATACTTTTGAAAATAAGTTTTTCTATAGTTTTTTAAACTTTCTGATTAACGTAGGTATGACTATATTTTCTATGGTTATTCTTATGTTTTTGGATAAAAAACTTGCGGTAAGTATGTTGCTTTTTTCAGTGCTGTAATATATACTAGCCAATTTTTTTACTAAAAAGACCCAGAAATTACAGCTGGATGTTTCTGATTTAAATGAAAAATTTACTTTAGAGATATCCAATGATTTTAATGGTATGGAGATACTTAAGCTAAATAATATGGAGGATAAATTCCTTCATAAAAGTATGTCAGTGCTAACCAAACTTGAGAAAAAGAAACAATATGCAGGAATTTTTACAGATTTTCAAAGGTATGTGATTAGAATTCTTACCACCATTTCTTCTGCAATCATAATGGTGTACCTAGCTTATACCTATGGAGGCAGCTCTTTGGGAATTGGGGCAATGTGTTTTCAGCTATGCTCCTCTATGGGAAATTATCTGATTGGAGCATTTCCTATGTACAACCAGATGAAAGCCTCCATTACTATATATGAAAAAATAGCAAAACCACTGGGAGAAGAGAATGTAAATGAAGGGGAGAAGAAAGAATTTGAATTTAAGCAAGAAATCCAGATAAGAAATTTAAACTTTCAATATGGCAGTAAGGAGATTATAAAGCAAAGTAATTTTACGATTGAAAAGGGCAAGAAGTATTTAATAAAAGGGGTCAGCGGTGCTGGTAAATCCACACTTTTAAATTTACTGTCCATGGGCAGTGATGAATATACGGGAACAATACTTGTGGATGGTATGGACTATAAGGATATTTCAGAAAAATCTTTTCAAAATAAAGTTGCATTTATTTATCAAGATGTCTTTCTGTTCGAAGATACCATTAAAAACAATATTAGTCTATATCGTGATGTATCAGAGGAAAATATTTCAAATGCAGTAAAAGCTTGTGGTTTAAATGAGATGATTCAGGAGAAAAAGGGCGGTATAGAAGAAAAGTTATTAGAAAACGGTAAGAATCTGTCTGGAGGGCAAAGACAAAGAATATCCATAGCCAGAGCTATTGCTAAAGAAGCTGAGATTTTATTTATTGATGAAGGTACCTCAAGCCT
>DALYNO010000466.1:0-3268 GCA_031975295.1 Anaerocolumna sp.
ATTGAGCAATAAGATAATAAAACATTATATCCTTGGATAATTGAGCAATAAGATAATAAAACATTATATCCTTGGATAATTGAGCAATAAGATATTAAAACATTATAACCTTTAATTATCAAAATAATAGTTATGAAATAATAAGATATAAAAACAAAGTAAGGTAATAATATACGAAACAATAAGTCATTCAGTAATCATAATTCATAATAGAAGGAAATAAAAGTCCATGATGATATAAATTATCATGGAGGAGAGGGATTTAACAAAGTGAAATGGTCATTTATTGAAAAGATAGCTCCACTTTATGCAAAAGCAGCAGGGGTAACCTTTAGTATAGGATTCTGGGGAGTCGTACTCGCCATACTCGTTGGAATTATCTGTGCATTTATTCAATATTACAAAATAAGAGGGTTGAACTCATTTGTAAAGATGTACATAGAGTTATCCAGAAACACCCCGTTATTAATACAGGTATTTTTCTTATATTTTGGTCTTCCTCAAGTAGGAATAACATTAAGCGGTACTGCCTGTGGTATTATTGGGCTAGCCTTTCTTGGTGGAAGTTATATGGCTGAAGCTTTTCGAAGTGGTTTGGAAGCAGTGAGTAAGTCTCAGATTGAGGCTGGTTTAAGCGTTGGATTAGGTAACTATGACATTATGAAATCTGTTGTTTTACCCCAATCATTTTCAATTTCAATGCCTGGGATCAGTGCAAATATTATTTTCTTATTGAAGGAAACTTCTATTCTAAGTGCCATTGCAATACCAGAACTGTTATATGTTACAAAAAGTGTAATCGGTTTATATTACAGAACAAATGAAGCATTTCTTTTGCTTACCATTTGTTACCTCCTATTAATATTACCGTTGTCAATTATACTAAGAATCATTGAAAAAAGGAGCAGACATGGAGAATTTGGGTATTAACATAATCTTTATGAATTTTAATTTATTGATGAAGGGGCTTGTCAATACGCTCTTTATAGCGATAGCCTCCTTATTTGTCTCCTTTTTCATTGGTTTTGTTTTTGGGTTACTTAGGATGTCAAAGAATAGAGTAGTAAAATTTATGACAGATATTTATTTAGAAGCATTTCGAATTATTCCATTAATGGTTTGGCTATTTTCCTTTTACTTTTTTATACCAAGACTATTTCATTTTCAGATTTCTGGTGAAGTGGCAGCTATCTTAGTATTTACTATGTGGGGCACGGCAGAAATGGGAGATATCGTACGAGGGGCAATGGAGTCTCTGCCAAAAGGGCAGTTGGATGCAGGCTTATCCGTAGGTTTAAGTAAATCGCAGCTGTTTTTTTATGTTCAGTTTCCTCAAGCAATCAAACGTATACTTCCAGGTGCCATTAACTTAGCAACGAGAATGATTAAAACCACCTCTCTTGTGGTTCTAATAGGTGTAGTGGATGTTATTAAGAGAGGTCAGCAGATTATTGAAAGAACCAAAGAAGCCTTTTGGATCTATGCCTTTTTATTTGTCCTGTTTTTTATCATTTGTTATCCCTTGTCTTTAGCATCAAAGAGGCTGGAGAAAAGGTGGGCCACAAATGTCTAAGTTTAAGGAAACCAGAAGAAAGGAAGACAACTCATGTTACTGGAAATAAAGGATTTATATAAAAGTTTTGAAAGTAGAAATGTAATTAATGGGGTTAATGTTAAGGTTGAAAAAGGGGAAGTCCTTGTTATACTAGGACCTTCAGGATGTGGAAAATCTACATTACTTAGGTGTATCAATGGTCTGGAAAAAATCAATGGTGGGGATATTCTACTGGATAACCTGAGTATTTACGATAAAAGTGTGCAGTTACGACAGATAAGACAGAGAGTTGGTATGGTTTTTCAAACATATGATTTATTTCAACATATGACAGTAATGGAGAATCTCTTATTAGGGCCAACAAAAGCCCAAGGCAGAAAGAAAGAAGAGGTACTGCCCCTTGCTAGAGAATTACTTAAAAGAGTTGGTTTAGCAGACAGAGAAAATGACTATCCAAGGCAGTTATCAGGCGGGCAGAAACAAAGAATTGCAATTGTTCGTTCCTTGTGTATGCAACCTGAAATAATACTATTTGATGAAGTAACGGCAGCCCTTGACCCTGAAATGGTTAGAGAAGTGTTAGAAGTAATCTCTGATCTTGCCAAACAAGGAATGACCATGTTAATTGTTACCCATGAAATGAATTTTGCCAAAGCTGTGGCAGATAGAATTCTATTTATGGATCAGGGAAAGATTGTAGAAGAAACTACGCCAGAAGAATTTTTTAATCATCCTAAAACAGAAAGAGCACAGCAATTTTTAGCAAAGTTTGATTATTAGATAAACCTATGTAATGAGTTAACTTAAGTTTATAGCAGTGATTATATCCGGATTAACCGGTTGTAATAAAGAAAAGGAGAGAGATTATGAAAAATATGAAGAGAGGTTTTACATTTTTACTAATGCTTGTAGTTTTAGCAATGGGAGTAATGGGATGCTCCAAAGGTGACAAAGATTCTGGGTCTAAAATTGATGCAATTAAAAAAGCAGATAAAGTTGTCATTGGTGTATTTGGAGATAAACCACCTTTTGGTTATATAGCAGAAGACGGAAGCAATACAGGATATGATGTATACTTAGGACGCAGAATTGCTAAGGATTTATTAGGAGATGAATCTAAAGTTGAGTTTGTAACTTTAGAAGCTGCTAATCGTGTAGAATATTTAAAATCTAAGAAAGTTGATATTGTATTAGCTAACTTTACTGTTACGGATGAACGTAAAGAACAGGTTGATTTTGCAGAACCATACATGAAGGTTGCTTTAGGTGTTGTTGCTCCTGAGGGTAGTCCAATTACCTCTGTAGATGATTTAAAAGGAAAAACTCTTTTAGTTAATAAGGGAACAACAGCTGAATTATATTTCACTGAAAATTACCCTGATATTAAATTAGTATCCTATGAAGAAAATACAGAAACTTTTCAGGCTCTTGTAGATGGCAGAGGAGATGCATTGGCTCATGACAATACCTTATTATTTGCATGGTCATATGAAAATCCAGGATTTAAAATTGTAGATGGTAATATCGGCAGTCAAGATACCATTGCACCTGCTGTTAACAAAGATGACAAAGATCTGTTAGAATGGTTAAATACAGAAGTAAAATCTTTAACAAAAGAAGGATTCTTTAAAGAAGCTTATGACGCTGAATTAGCATCACATTTTAGCCCTGATACAAATCCTGATGATGTAATTTTTTCTGAATAATTAAACT
>DALYNO010000467.1:0-3262 GCA_031975295.1 Anaerocolumna sp.
TGGGATAGAAATAAAAAAAGAGGAATGACATACATTATTATTGCATGTTTGCTAGTAGCGGTTGCTATGGTGAGTTATTTATTAAAATATAATATATTGGATAAGCTACGTAATTGGTTTCATTGGCTTATATCCTATGACTTTACTGCAGAATACTACATTGATGTCTACGGTAGGGTTACATGTGTTTTTATTGAGATCATTTTGTGTTTTATATTCTATTTTTTACATCATCAAAACAAATTTAGAATTTTGACTGTGGCAGTCCTTATTATGGGCTGTATTACGTTATCTCTGAATCAAGTTTTAGTGCCCAAAGTTACAGTTTCAATCACAATTTATTATGCAATGTGGGTAATATCAGAAAATTGTGGATATCATAGAAAAAAAATCATAGCAGAGGTGGATAATTATAAGGCCACAACGTTTCTTGCTCCAGTTTGTCTTATATTAGCGCTTATCATTTTAATGGTTCCGGCACCTTTAAAACCTTTATCTTGGAATGGTGTGATTAGGCTTGTTGAGAAGGTTCAAGAAGGAGGGGCTATTTTACTGACAAAGCTTGAATATTTCTTTGATGCAAATGGCAGTATATTTTCCTTAAGCGAAGCAGGGTATACAGAAGAAGAGACAGAGCTTGGAGGAGCAGTTTCTTCCAGCAATAAAACCTCTATGATAGCGACAACATTAAATAAAAGTACCGCCAGTGTTTATCTGGCAGGCTCTATTAGCGATATTTATACAGGAAGAGGCTGGAGCAAAAATAAAGATAATTTAGAGTTAAGTAATAAAAGATATTATTATGACTTCTATAACTTAGTAATTGCTATGGCTAAGGAAGTAGAAGCAGGGGGTGATATCAGTAATTTAATAAAGACAAGAAACCTTCATATAAAGTTTCATAACATTAGAACAAGAAGTATTTTTATGCCAATTAAAACTTATCAGCTAGAGATTAAAAATAATACAAAGTATGAAGAGACGACGCAAGGAAGCCTTATATTCAAAAAGGCTAAGAGTTCTGGTATGGAGTATGATCTGAACTATTATGAAATGAATATAGCCCATCCTGTATTTATGGAAATGCTTACAAAGAATAACGCCCATATAAGACCCAAAGCGACTACAATGCGAACTGTTTTAGAAGAGGTATTCCATTACTCCAATACGAATTCCCAGATACTAAGTGATGAGGTTTATAGAGACCTTAGGCTATTGGAGGAGGAAATACAACTTAAATATACAAAACTTCCTAATGATTTACCCGCCAAGGTTAAGTCACTGGCGGAGGAATTAACCAGAGATGCCACTAGT
The DNA here is from genome assembly GCA_031975295.1 of Anaerocolumna sp. Classification (GTDB taxonomy): domain Bacteria; phylum Bacillota; class Clostridia; order Lachnospirales; family Lachnospiraceae; genus Anaerocolumna. The sequence continues at coordinate 1,315 of DALYNO010000467.1, forward strand.
GATTATGAAAAATTAAAAGTATTAGAGTTGTATTTCAATACATTTCCATATAATACAAATATTAAGAAGACACCAAAGGGTGAAGATTTTGTTGATTTTTTTCTGTTTCAGCAAAAGGAAGGATATTGTACTTATTTTGCAAGTGCCATGGGGGTTATGGCGAGATGCTTAAATATACCCACTAGATATGTGGAAGGTTATGTGCTGGATTATAAGGAAATACTAGAAGATGATCGTTATATCATTAAAAGTAACAATGCTCATGCCTGGGTAGAAGCCTATATAAAGGGTGTTGGATGGATACCTTTTGAGCCTACACCTGGATTTTACAGTAAAAGATATGTGAAATGGAAAGAGTATGGAACAAAAGGTCTTAATGAGAGCAACACACCGCTTAGAATGCCTGAAATACCAGATTCCTATAAGAGTTTTGGCGTGATGGAGGAGGAAGCATCAAGTGCTGCATCAGAACAATTGTTAGGAGATAAACAGTTTTTATTGAAGGTAATGGTTATTCTTTTGGCTAGTCTAATATTGAGTGTGGTTATATTTTTTATTTCCTATGTGATAGCGCTAAGGAGATATAAAAAGATTTATCTGAAAGTAGAAGATAATGAAAAATTTATTATGGATTATAAAAAGATATTAAGATATTTATATATGGAGGGATATAAACTTTCTGGTGAGGATACCATGGTTACATTTACAGAGAGAGTAGGAAGGCATTATAATTTAAAATCCCTATCTTTTGCGGAGCTAGGTATTTTATTTATTCAGGTAAGATATGGTGAAAAAGTATTAACGAAAGAAGAATATCGGTCAGTAGCTGAGTTGAAATCGGAATACGAGGAATATTTGAAAGAAAAAATAGGATTTGTTCAAATGTTTTTTCATGAATTTAAGTTTCTGTATTTTTATCAATGAATAAAATAATCATTTCTGGTGAAAATATATCTAGAGGTGATGATAATGAAGAAACATAGCTTAGCTGAATTTATTAAAAGCAAAAGCTTTTATGCGTTATTATGTGTCGGTGCGCTAGCAATCGTAGCAATTACACTGGTAAGTTTAAATCAACCCTCAGATAAAGAGGATGGAAATAAGTTAGCGGATTTAAATGAACCAATCGTTACAGATGAGTATGCCAATGGCGATGAAGATTCAGAATTCAATGAATTTGCAGACACAGATAACAACCCTTCAGATGATACTGCAGCTAATACTCCAAGCGCAGGTACTGATGTGGCAAGTAACGAACCGACTCAAAATGAGATTACTGAGCCGGTTACAGATGGAAGTCTTCTAGAAAATGATATTTATGATGATCCAAACGCTGTTGCTAATGCAGGCAATACGGAAGAGACTGCTTCAAATGGTTCCGCAGAGAAACCTGAGGTAGTAACTGCAGCAGAAGAAAATGAGACAAAAGAAGTTATTAGCCCAGAAACCTTATACTTTGATACCGAGAAAGGACTTTTGTGGCCAGTTACAGGCAATGTGTTAATGGATTATAGCGTTGATAAAGTTATATTTTTTGAAACTTTACAACAATTTAAGTGTAATCCGGCTGTAATTATTGGTGCAGAGGTAGGTACTGAGGTACTTAGTGCAGCAGATGGAATTATTACTTCCATTACTAAGGAAGATGAAACTGGAACCACTGTTACGATTAGTGTAGGTAGCGGATATAGTTTAGTTTATGGCCAGCTTGATAAAGAAGTGAAATATAAAGTTGGTGATCAAGTAAAAGAGGGAGATGTTATTGGAACAATTGCAGATCCTACTATGTATTATTCCGTTGAAGGAAGCAATCTGTACTTCCAGGTATCTAAGGATGAAGAAACAGTTAATCCAATGCTTTTATTAAGATAGTTATCTCTATTTAAAAATTAACTATTTATATCTGGGTGTTAGAAAGTTATTAAGATAAAAAATTTATATTTTCTAA
>DALYNO010000468.1:0-3247 GCA_031975295.1 Anaerocolumna sp.
TATGCTAATTTATTCACTTTTTCTTTACTTCGTTTTAATTCATCATACTTTACACTTAGTTGTTTCTTTTCCTGTATTGCATTATCATAGGAAGTTCCTAGCTCCTTGTATTCAGTATCCAACTTATCATGTTCTTGTTTTATTTTCTTCAAGGTTCTAGTTCTGATATTTAAAATTCGAAAAATAACCATTAATAAAATTATGATCACAAGAGCAACGAATATTATTATATTCCCCAAGCCTATATCAATACTATAAGCTCTATCACCATTTGAAAGCGTTTCCAGTTCTATCATATTATTAAACATTCATTGTACCCCAGTAATTTGTTTAAACAGCTCAAAAAAATAAGCTGTTTTTCTATTATTATAGCAATTAAAACCTAATAAGGCAATCTTTTTTTCTTTCACCCTGGTAGGCTATCCTTGGATTATTAATCCAACTTCTATGTATACAAGTTGAAAGTTAATAAAACAGTTATGCAGACTTAAAGAGAATGCCTTATTTTAATTTATATTCTTCAAAGGCTTTACCAGGATCAAGATGCACACCCTTTAGAAATACAATCAGCCAAATCCCAAAAGAAAATACTGCAAAGTATTGAGATAAAATAGAGAGTATAGCACCAACCCCCATAATAAAAGCCCATAATAATAAATCGTTTCTCTGATCTTTGCTTAATCTTGCCTTATCATATAATTCTTGTTCTTTTTTGGAAAGTGTATGAAAGCTACTTATTAACATTGCCCCTTTATCTTTTAAAAAAAAGAAAATCATAGCTGTAATACCAAAGACCATTGCTAATATTAGGCAAATATAAAATCCGTAATTCAAATTCATAATATCCACCCCTCCACATACAGATTCATACTTATTAGTATTTTATTGTAATTTTCTTATAATATGACTTTTTTATTCCTTATACCTATCATAGTCACCATAATAAAAAAATTCCAACAACGGCAAGTATATCCCTGTCGTTGTTGGAAGGTCAAATTCTATTTATTTTGAAGGTATTCATCAATACCTTTTGCCGCAGCCTTACCTGCTCCCATGGCAAGAATTACAGTAGCAGCACCTATTACAGCATCTCCGCCTGCAAAGACACCTTCTTTTGTGGTCTTGCCTGTTTCTTCATCTGCTATAATACAGTTATATTTATTTAAATCAAGTCCATCAGTTGTAGAAGAAATTAAAGGATTAGGGCTTGTACCTAAGGACATAATTACAGTATCAACTGGAAGTTCAAATTCTGAATCCGGCTTAACAATTGGCCTTCTTCTACCAGAAGCATCCGGTTCACCTAGTTCCATTTCAATACATTTCATGCCTTTTACCCAACCATTGTCATCTACAAGAATTTCTGTGGGATTGGTTAAGAATTTAAAAATAATTCCTTCCTCTTTTGCATGATGTACTTCTTCCACTCTTGCTGGAAGTTCTTCTTCACTTCTTCTGTAGATTACATATACTTCTGCTCCAAGTCTTAGTGCAGTTCTTGCAGCATCCATAGCCACATTACCGCCACCAACAACTGCAACTTTAGTGCCTGCAGCAATAGGTGTATCATAAGTTGTATCAAAAGCTTTCATAAGATTATTTCTTGTTAAGTATTCATTTGCAGAAAATACTCCGTTGGCATTTTCACCAGGAATACCCATAAACTTAGGAAGTCCTGCACCTGAACCAATAAAAACAGCTTCAAATCCTTCTTCTTCCATTAGTTCATCAATGGTAGTTGATTTACCGATTACTACATTTGTTTCAATTTTTACACCTAAAGCTTTTACATTTTCGATCTCACTTTTTACAACGGTTTCTTTCGGTAAACGAAATTCTGGAATACCATATACCAATACCCCGCCCGGTTCATGTAAAGCTTCAAATATTGTCACGTCATAGCCTAACTTAGCTAAATCTCCAGCACATGTAAGACCAGCAGGTCCTGAACCAATTACGGCTACTTTTTTATTCTTCTTCAGTTCCGGCATCTGGGGTTTTATATTATTTTCTCTAGCCCAGTCAGCAACAAAACGTTCTAACTTACCGATAGAGACAGGTTCACCCTTTATTCCTCTTATACATCTCTCTTCACATTGACTCTCCTGGGGACATACTCTACCGCATACTGCCGGAAGTGCCGAATATTTACCGATTACTTTATAAGCCTCTTCTACATTACCAGCTTCAACTTCTTTAATAAATCCTGGTATGTCTATTGCCACTGGGCAACCTGCAATACATTTTGCATTTTTACATTTGAGGCATCTACTAGCTTCTTCTTTTGCTTCTGTTTCGTTATATCCTAAACATACTTCGATGAAATTATGTGCTCTTTCATTAGGGTCTTGCTCCCTAACTGGTACTTTCTTTAAAACATCCATATACTTAACCATGCCTTTCTCATACCTGCAAAATTTGTACACCAGGTACAAATATGCATGCAAAAAATCTACACCTTTTTCTATTTTTTGCTACAAATCAGTCACTGCAACCACAACCACCACCTTTGTGAGTTGCTCCTTCTTTGTCTTTTAAAATCGCTCTGCCTTCAACAGTTTTATACATTTGCTGTCTTTTCATGGATTCATCAAAATCTACCAAGTGTCCGTCAAATTCTGGTCCATCCACACAGGCGAATTTTACATTGCCACCTACAGTTAATCTGCAGGCACCACACATTCCTGTTCCATCAACCATGATTGGATTCATACTTACAATAGTTCTAATTCCTAACTCCTTGGTAAGAAGACAGACAAATTTCATCATTATGACAGGACCAATGGCTACAACTAAATCATATTTTTTACCCTGGTTATTCACCAGATCTTTGATACAATCATTTACATTGCCTTTAAACCCATAGGAACCATCATCCGTAGTAACATAAACATTTTTAGCAACCTGTTTCATTTCTTCTTCAAGGATAATTAATTCTTTATTTCTAGAGCCAATGACACAATCAACGTCATGACCTTGTTCTTTCATCCATTTTACTTGAGGATAAACCGGAGCCGTACCAACTCCACCCGCAACAAATAATATACTTTTTTTATGCAGTTCTTCATAAGCTTCGTCAATTAATTCCGACTTACAGCCAAGAGGTCCTGTGAAGTCACGAAAAGAATCTCCCGCCTCATATTCAGCCATTCGCTTGGTTGATGATCCAAGTGCCTGAAAAACAATGGATACTGATCCAGTTTCCCTATTGTAATCACAAATGGTTAATGGAATTCTCTCACCCTTT
>DALYNO010000469.1:0-3246 GCA_031975295.1 Anaerocolumna sp.
TTCATAAATTATTTTTGCAAGATATTTAGGTGCATTTACACATCCATGACTACCTCTTCTTTTATATATAGTACCCCCAAAAGAATGTCTCCAGCTGGCATCATGTATTCCTATATTCCCATAAAAAGGCATCCAGTAGGTTACCCCAACTTCATATCCGGGCCCTGTTAAGGATACTCCCTTTTGTTTGTAATTAAGCATATTTGTACCAATAACAGTTGCATTGCCTCTACTTGGATTTCCTGTTACAACCGCGCCCTGTGCCAAAAGTTTACCATCTTTATAAAGCCACAAATACTGTCTGGTCAGATTAATTTCAACATAAGTGCCACCTATCTCATTTTCTCCCCTCCCATAGGCTTTTTGTGTATAAACCGGTTCTTTTACAAGCGTTTCCCCCTGACATATATGATCTATCAAGGCATTAACTTCCCCTTCTTGGTTTATTTTATAGCCATATAGTCCACCTTTAACCGCTACCACTTTGCCAATCGATGTTTTGAATTTTCTTGTTATACCAACCGTATCATATTTTTTACTCAGGTACTCTACATACTTTCTAACAAATCGAATATTAATTTCTATATCCAAATTATTATCTACAATCAGCCACTGGTTGATAATACTACCATCTAGAATTTCAGAAGAATCACCAAATGTATACGAAATAACTGTTGAGGCGTACTTATTTAATAACCGCAAAGTTTGGGCAGTTTTTGAAGAGCTTTGCGTATATCTTGGATTTTCATAACAATCCTTTTCTTCCAGATTTAATTCTCTCTCCCCCATGAAAAGGCTTTTCCAAATAGCACTCTCTAATTGATCTAAATGAATCATATTGCCCGGTTCTTCTTTTAGGGTCTGATATCCGCCTTCTATGTATTGAAAACTCACATTCTTAGGTAGATTTTTACCTTGAAGGCAATTTAACTGCTCAATCTTACTTTGTAACTGTCTTTTGTCAAAGGTAAATATGTCCTTAACATAATAATGATTATTTTGAAACAAGGAGAACACCCACTGAAGTGACTTTTGTCTCCTATGAATTTTGTATAAGCTATTATGGTCATTGAACCTGTAATTAAAATCTGCACCTTTTAAAATTTCCCTTCTATTCTCTCGCTCTAACAAATGAAGTACATAATCCGACGAATAGGCTTTTATTAGTTCCTCACCAGCGTGATAGGATTTTAAAGATACATTAACATTATTTATTTCAGTATTTATAAAGAAATGATTCATGAAGTATATAGAGATTAGCAAATAGATCAATATTAGGGAACCGAGAATAATTAGAACTTTTTCTATTACTTTTTTTCGAAAAAAACTTTTCAAATTATAATATTCAATAGGATGATTCATAGGATTAATAGATCCTCATAGGCACTGTACCTTATAATAATTAATCTATCATATGTTTATCTTTTGTGTTTTAAAACAAAATCCAAACATATGATAGATTAATTATTATCTACTATAAATTCTTGGTCTATATTATATTTCCACAAGTGTTTCTCCATATTGATACAACCATTTTGCAAAAAAGTTACACCTTCTTTTTTTAGCAACTCCCTTTGAATATTCTCTCCTCCAAATATATTACCAGGTGCCATCCTGCCCTCTCGGTTTACAACCCTATGACAAGGCAGTTTTTTATCGGAAGAAACGCTGTGCATCGCATATCCTACGATTCGCGAGGAACGGGGACTACCTATTATGAATGCTATTTGACCATAGGTAGCAACTTTTCCTTCTGGTATTCGTGAAACTACCTCATAGACTTTATTGAAAAAATTAGTCTGATTATCCATATTACTCCTTAAAGCCCACTTTTCTTATATACACATTATTTTATAAACCGGTCAATAGCAGAACTTAGATTATCTAAAGCAGCTTTATCACCAGATTCCACTGCTTCTACTATACAATTCTCTATATGATCTTTTAATATAACTTTACCTGTATTATTAAGTGCTGCAATCACTGCTGACAACTGAATAAGTACCTCGCTACAATCCTTCCCCTCAAGTACCATACGTTTTACAGATTCTAAGTGACCACTAGCCCTTGATAGACGATCCAAGACAACTTTTGTATTTTTGTGGGTATGACTATGCACCCCACCATGACTATGGTCATGGGTATGATTATCCTTTGTATGTGCACTCATATGTACTTTTGAATGGTCATGGATAAAATCTATGCCCTCTTCAGCTTTATAGCCATGAAGTTTTACGCTTTTTTTCATCATTACACCCTTGCTTAACACATTTATTTATCAATGTGCTACTGCCTTAAATAATTCATTGAAAGAATCTGTTAATGGCATTATCCCTTCCTAGTTACTTTCTTTCAATATTTCACATCTTCCATAATAAGACATTCTAACATATCATTGCTTCATGCAGTAAGATTAAGAACGATTAAATTTAGCATATTGAAGGGAATCATAATAGTTACCCTCAATCCTATATTGTTCTTTCAGTCGGCCCTCTAATTCAAAACCATTCTTAAGAAGTATGCGGGAAGAACCTTCATTTGCATCTACCACCCTTGCACAAAGTTTATTTAATTTAAGGTTATGAAAAGCAAAATGATTTATGAGTGCCACCGCTCTGGTTCCATAACCCTTTCCCCAATAATCTTTATTAAACACATACCCAATTTCCCCATGATTGGCTTCTTTATCTATATTGAATAGCATTACAGTACCAATTACTTTTCCAGTTGACTTAAGGGTTGCTGATGCATACAAATAATCCCCTTCCGCTTCCCGCTTCATCATAACCTTAATAAATTCTTTGGTCTGATCAAGAGTTTCCATTAAATTCCACCCAATATATCGGGATACTTCTGCATCAGATGCAAAGTTATGTATGTCTGTATAGTCCTTCATATTCAACGCCTTAAAGTAAATTGTATCATCCTCTAACGAATGAAATAACTCAATATCCATCATATATACCTCATAAGCTTATTTATAAAAAAATAAGGGAGAAAACAATTAAGTTATCCCCTTATTCCTTTCATAATATATATTACATTATAAACACATTTTAAAGATATTTGCAATATCCTGCGCATTTAAATCTTTAAAACCTGGAAGTACGCCGTTCATACAAGCTTTTTGTGCCATAATGCTAAATTTAGAATCATCAATTCCTATTTCACTTAAGGTGCTTGCAAGTCCTAGTGTATCAAATAAAAATTCAGATAAGAGTTTTATACTCTCTTTTGCAACATCCA
>DALYNO010000470.1:0-3244 GCA_031975295.1 Anaerocolumna sp.
TTGTACAAATTACCAATGAAAATTTATATAATAGGGCTTTTGTCGGGCAACTCATTCATATGATGCCTGGGTTAAATAGCCCAACCTAAACACGTCATAAGCAGGGTCTATTCGACCCGGGCATCATTCATAAGAGAGTATAACATTACATTGTTGACAACAGATTGTCATAAATATATAATTTTTATTATTTGCAGAAGTTTTCTGTGATTATCAAAGGTTAGGAGTAAATCATGCGTGTACATAGAATGATATCCATATTATTGTTAATTGAATCCAAGGGCAGGATGAAAGCCAAGGATCTAGCAGAAGAATTAGAGACCTCCATCAGGACAATCTACAGAGATATAGATACACTATGTGAAGCTGGAATCCCGTTAACTACCGATACTGGACCAAATGGTGGTATATACTTGGCAGAAGGTTATACTGTCGGAATTAAGAATCTGAATGAACAAGATATTATTAATTTATATCTTAACGGCATGGGTATTAAAGCAGATCAGCAAAGTGATATGGCAGTCAAAGTCAATACTGCCTTACTAAAGCTCCAAAAAAATCTCTCCTCTGAGTTAAACAAAGATTTAGTTACTGTAAAAAATAGATTCTATGTTGATGACAATCCTTGGTGGGGCAAAAAACATACATTACATAATATTGACCTATTTATACAAGGTGTCTGGCAGTCCCAAAAACTAAATATTACTTATGCCAAACATACTGGTGAAAAATCTGATAGAATCATAAGGCCTTATGGCATTGTAGTGAAGGAAATGGACTGGTATATGATAGCATTCTGTGAAAAGAGTAATGGTATGAGAACCTTTAAGTGTGAGCGGATTGCAGCATGCTCTTGTTTATCTGACAGATTTAATGTGCCGGCAGAATTTTCTGTGGAGGAATATTGGAATAAAAGTAAACAGTTATTTATTAACGGCTGTTTACAACGGGAGAGTTATCCAGTTGTTATTAAAATGGATAAGAGCAGTGAAGCTATTCTAAAAAATATGGAGATATACCAGCTAGAAGAAATGAATGGAATGATAGAAGCTACTGTAAATATGCATAAGTATGAATATGCCATGGAGGATATTCTTGGGATTATTGGTTATGTTGAAATTCTAGAACCACTGGAATTAAGAACATATGCCAAAGGAATTCTATGTAATCTGGCAAACAAATATATGAATTAAAAAATAACTCCTACCAGTTTATACAGACCAACAAACTAGTAGGAGTTTATAGTATAAAACCTAATGCTATTTTACTACAATATTGATTATTTTGCCTTTCACATAGATTTCTTTTACTATTGTCTTTCCTTCGATGGCTTTCATAACAGAAGGGTCTTCTTTTGCTTTGGCAATTGCTGTATCATTCGCTTCTTCTACAGCTAATTCTACAGTTCCTTTTAGCTTGCCATTAACCTGAACACCTATGGTAACTGTATCTTCTTTGATTGCTTCTTCATCAAAGACAGGCCAATTTTCTAACGCAATGGTTTCCTTATGACCTAATAAGCTCCACATTTCTTCGCCAGCATGGGGGCAAATACAGGAAAACATTTTAAGAAATCCTTCTGCATATGCTTTAGGGCAAGTTCCTGCTTTATAAACACTATTTACAAAAATCATCATCTGACTGATGGCTGTATTAAATCCTAATTGCTCGAAATCACTTGAGACCTTTTTTACTGTTTGATGATATACTTTTGTTAAGGTATCATCATTTTCTTCTGTCATATTTTCTTCCTTTGTAAAGAAAGTCCATACACGATTAATGAATTTTCTAGCACCCTCTACACCTTGGTGATTCCAAGGCTTTGATACTTCCAAAGGTCCCATAAACATTTCATATAATCTTAAAGTATCAGCTCCATAATCTCTTACAATATCACTTGGATTAACTACAAATTCTGGATAACGTTTACCCATTTTAATACCATTTGCACCAAGAATCATTCCCTGATGAACTAATTTTTTAAAGGGTTCCTTCACTGGTGAAAGGCCTTTATCATACAGATAACGATTCCAGATTCTGGAGTACATTAAATGTCCAACGGCATGTTCTGGACCACCGATATATAAGTCTACAGGTAACCAATGTTTTAACAATTCCTGATTCGCAAGTTCTTCCTGATTATCTGGATCAATATATCTCATATAATACCAGCTGGAGCCTGCACTACCTGGCATGGTTGAAGTTTCTCTTTTTCCTTTTATGCCATCTTTTTCATATTGTTTCCATTCAGTTGCATTTTCAAGAGGTGCCTGACCATTCTTACCTTTATAATCCTCCAAAACTGGTAATATAAGAGGTAATTCACTATCTTCTAGCAAATGAATTTCATCATTTTCTGTATATACAACAGGAACTGGTTCTCCCCAGTACCTTTGTCTTGCAAAAATCCATTCACGGAAATGATAATTTACTTTTTTACGAGCAACGCCACTCTTACTTAACTTCTCAGTAATTGCTTCCTTTGCCTCTTCAACAGTAAGTCCAGTAAATTCTTCAGAGTTCATTAATCTGCAGCCTTTTCCCAGGTACTCACCCTTTTCAAATGCTTTTTCACTTACATCTCCACCATCAATAACTTGAATCATTGGGATATTATGAACCTGTGCATATTCAAAATCTCTCTGGTCATGGGAGGGAACAGCCATAACGGCACCTGTTCCATAGCTAGCCAATACGAAGTCACCAATAAATAAAGGTACTTCCCTTCCGTTTACCGGATTGATTCCATAGATACCTTTTAAGATGCAGCCTGACTTTGTTTTATTAAGCTCCGTACGATCCATATCATTTTTTTTCAGCGTTTCGTTAATATAATTTTCAACTTCTTCTTTGTTTTCAATTCTAGGCATTAAATCTTTTACTATCTGTCCATCTGGGGCAAGAACCATGAAGGTAATACCATAAATGGTTTCTATACAAGTTGTATAAATAGAGAAGCTTCCGCCACCTACAATATTAAAATCAACCTCAACACCTTCAGACTTTCCAATCCAATGTCTTTGCATATCCTTTGTTGATTCTGGCCAGTCAATTTCCTCAAGACCTTCTAATAATTTTTCTGCAAAAGCTGGCTGATCGATTACCCATTGTCTCATATTCTTACGAATTACTGGATAGCCACCTCTTTCAGATTTACCATCAATAACTTCGTCATTGGATAATACAGTACCAAGCTCTTCACACCAGTTTACTGGCATCTCCGTATATTTAGCATATCCATATA
>DALYNO010000471.1:0-3236 GCA_031975295.1 Anaerocolumna sp.
AAATCATACTTCGAAAAATATCCCCACTCTTTTGCAGCCTCAAAGACATCTTCTTTCAAGATCCCATGTTCCACATGTATTTTCTTTCCGCAAACATTACAGAGCATAAATCCGCTAACTTGTGGCGCATTTCTGATTTTGTCCATATGTTATCCCTCCTGCTAACCTGGCCGCTTTCTTAGTTCCATTATAACTTGAATCTACAAAAATAAACAGTGGGAATTAATGTATCTGCATTAACCTAATTTCTCCATTCAGGGTCATTTTCTATCCTGTTTTCTTCCTCCTTATGGATGGCTTCCTATTGACAAGCAATAGTAGCTTACATATTTTAACCTACTCCTATTTCAGCCACATTATCAGAGCATCTTCTGCAGGCTCCTCATAATAATTCTTTCTCAAACCTTCACTGAGAAAACCTAGCTTCTGGTATACACGTATGGCAGACTCATTGCTTTTCCTTACCTCAAGTGTATATTCTCCTAACCCCTGCTCTCTGCCTAAATCTATCAACCTATTAAGCATGGCAAAAGCAATCCCTTGATTTCTATATTTTTTAGCTACAGCAACATTGTTAATCTGACCTTCTCCCACAACGCCCCACAGTCCGCAATACCCAGCGATTTCATCTTGGATTGCTGCGACCACATATATATTCGGTTTATTCAGAGAACCCAAGAAATCATTATAACTCCAGGGTTTGGAAAAGGAAGCATTCTCTATTTCTAAGACTTGCGGCAAGTCCTTTTCTTCCATGAATCGAATCAGTATATTACTTTCCATTTTACCCCCATTACAATCTGGACAATTTATTCTGATAATTTTTCAGCTCTTTCTCTTTCTGCTTGAGATAATCTTAAATATTCAGGTTCATGCTCATCCGCACTTTCCACCAAGCCTTTTTCCAGATAAATAAGTCCCAAAGCTCCTACTGCTCCTGCCCGTTGTCTCAAAAGATGGGGCGGTGCGATGGTCATAGGAACCTTAATAATCTCTTTCAAATTATCCCTTTGTACATCAACACCATCACCTAAGAAGATAACGCCTCTATTTCGGCTGTTAATTTCAGCTGCTATTTCTTCAATCCCTACTGCCATTTGATTTTGTATTACAATAAATTCTCCGTCAATAAACTCATAGAGTCCTGTGTATACTTGATTTCTTCTGGCATCCATAATAGGACAAATTATATCTTTTGTACCATATAAATTATAAGCAAGGGCATCTACTGTGGGCACATTAATGATTGGTTTTTCAAGTACCATTCCCAATCCTTTCACGGTAGATGAACCAATTCTAAGCCCAGTAAATGAACCTGGCCCTCCTGCCACTGCTATGGCAGCAATTTCAGTTAAGTCAATTTCCAATGCCTTAACTATTTCATCAAGCATTGGAAGAAGGGTTTGAGAATGTGTCTTCTTATTATTAATTGTATACTCTGCATAAATCTTTTCTTTATCTAAAATAGCCACTGAGGCTACAAGTCCAGAACTGTCAACAGCTAATATTTTCATGATTACCCCTTTCCTTTCAAATTATTTCACTTTCGAGATAGGATTGTTTACTGATTTTTCATACAATTCATATATTCCTAATATACATTACCCTACGGGCATGGCTTTATTTAATTTCACCGGTTATTTCAATAACTCTGTAGTCAAAGCCTTTTTCACTGTCTTTTTTAATTGTGATTTCCACACGGTTTTCAGGAAGTAATTCTTCTATTAAATTAGACCATTCCACCAAACATACGCCTCTTCCAAAGAAATAATCCTCATAACCTATTTCATACATTTCTTCTACATCTTCAATACGGTACACATCAAAATGGTAAAAAGGAAGTCTGCCCTCCTCATATTCTTGTACAATCGTAAAGGTGGGGCTGCTTACTGGTTCAATAATCCCAAGCCCTTTTGCAAATCCTTGGGTGAAGACTGTCTTTCCTGTTCCCAAATCTCCCATGAGACAATATACACCAGGTACCGCCTTCTCACCCATTTCCTGTCCTAACTTCAGGGTCTCTTCCCTGCTAAAACTTTCTATTATCATAAACTCACTCACTTTGCTTGTTTTGTTCCTAATCTTTCTATGTGCAATTATAGCAGATTGAAGCAAAAATACAAGCATGAGGTCATTGCGAATACCACTAGCCATTTATTCTTTTCAAAGGATAAACGTAGTTATACAACGATCTCATGCTTCTTAATTTTTCTGTTATTCTATTAGATTAATATTATGTGTAGATTTCTACCTTAAAGTCTGTTCCTTAATAATTTGTACGTATAGTGACCAACTAAGCCTAGAAATATTCCTTTCACAAGATTAAAAGGTGTAATGCCGTATAAAATCAAGGTGAACTTGTCATTAATACCAGGTATCATGGTGGCAGCTGCTAAAACATTTTCTATACCACCATACAGCTTAGCATAAATAGGAATTGTTACAAAATAATTCATTATGAAACCAACTAGAGTCATACTAATAGTAGCTATACTAAATGCAAGAAAGGATTTATTTTTACTGGTTAACTTTCTGTATAGAATAGCTGCTGGTACTACAAAAGCAGTACTTACAATAAAGTTAGCCAATTCTCCGATTCCCATAGTCTTAGAAGCTGTAATCGCTTTAATTAAGTTCTTAATCAATTCCACAACTACACCAGCTAAGGGACCAAATTGAAAAGCTCCAACAATTGCAGGAATATCACTTAACTCCAGCCTTAAAAATCCAATGAATGGGGGAGATTCTAAAAGCATTAATACATATGATAGGGCTGATAATAAACCTATGGTTACCATGGCTTTTGTAGTAAATACCCTGCCATTCACCCCTTTGCTCTGATAAACTCTACTTTTAGTGTCTTGATTTGTTCTTAAATTAGTTTTCATAATACCACTCCTTTTTGGTGAAAGGAAAATTCTTTGGCTATGTAAAGGATTTATCCTTTACAATAAATTAAAAAAACCTCGAATCAATGATCCGAGGCTATGAATTACAAAAATAATTGCAACTACGTCGCAATATTCTTTCTTCTCACATCCAGACTATACTGTCGGTTTTGGAATTGCACCAAATCAGCTGATACTTATTATATCAGTTCGCGGACTTTACCGCCGGTCGGGAAATACTCCCTGCCCCGAAGAACTTCCTTATTTAATTTTATATGTTTATATTAACTCTACAATTTCATTTTGTCAATTATATATTTTTTTCCAACAATATTTTTTTCCAACAAT
>DALYNO010000472.1:0-1592 GCA_031975295.1 Anaerocolumna sp.
CTGGGCATAAGCATATATATTTATGAATCTGGTACTAAATAAAAGTCCTACAAGCAGCAGAAGGGGACCTGCAATTATGCCAAACAAAGCCAAGACAGGGTCATAACTTATAAGTATGATGAATGCCACTACCAGACTCACGCCTTGAGATATTATATCTGGTATATCTTTTATAATACTTTCTGAAACCATATTTGTATCACTGGTGATTCTGGTCAATATATCACCAGTATGAAACTTCTTATAATCTAACCAGGAGGACATGGTTAAGTGTTTAAATAAGCTTGTTTTAAGTTTATTTGACATGGATTCCAGATTCCAAGCTGTTAACACTTTCTTGAGTAAATTTAGTGCAATTTGAATAAAGAGTATGATAAGAAAAATTGCACCCGTATCTATTGCATCTCTCCATCTTGCAACTAAGAGATTGTCTACAAGATCTTTTGAAAATACAGCTATATAAAAGCTTATGAATAAGGAGATTAGATTGCTTATTAGTATTGCTATTATTACAAGCCGGTATTTATATGTTTGTTTGTAAATCCATTTTAGAGGTATTAAAATCTTATACACTTAATTTACTCCTTACAGTTCGTATCATTCTGCTAGAAAACCTATAGCATCTTATGAGGAAAGATCGAAAGGGTAATACTGCAAACCATACCAGACTTAGACCTCTCCATATAAGATTGCCACAACTGATATCTCTATCCTTTCTGTATACTCTTACAACTTTAGCTATGATTTGATCTGGATATAAAGGTCCTTCCCTATATCCAGCCGCATCACCGCTGGTATAAAAATATTGTTTTTTCTTCTTAATTACCCGGTGCATAACATATCTGTCATCGTTGTGTAATACTAATATTACATCTCCAAATTCTATATCCTTATAATCTGCTAAAGTCAATAACACACTGTCCTTACTGTCACGCAAAAAAGGGTACATACTATTTCCTGTTACAGTAATACGTACCTTTTTGCCCTGATCAATTAATTCTTTTGCTACAGAAAGCATAGCTTTTGCTTTCAGTATTTTTGTGTTATTTATTCCAGGCATTGACTTACCAACTCCACTGCTTCTTTATCAGGTCTGCATTTTAGTAAGTATACAGGTGTTTTCCCAATAATTTTTTCTATATTTTTTAAAGCTAAATCCATAATCTCATGTGTACAATAGGGAAGAAAACATCTTGGCATAACTTTCCCAACTGCTTCCTTACCACTTAATTTTATCATTTCATTTGTATGAGCTTGTTCAACCATTACAATCATATGCAAACGCACCTTTGCATTGGTATATTTTGAGGAAGACCCATTCCATAAGGTACCATATATGTAAGGGATCTCATCTATAACCCTGATAGCAGGTCTGTCTGCATTAATTATTCTGGCGCCCTTATACTTTCTCCATAGATTCGCTTGGGTAGTTTTACCCGTACCTGATGGAGCAGAGAAAATAATTCCTTTATCTTTACAAGTTATAGCGGCTGCATGAATTACGATTCCTTCATAATTCAGTAAACAATTTCTAAAGAAAATCTCCCCCAATGCTCCCTGTAAATGTGAAATCATAGCTTTATCTTTCTTAT
>DALYNO010000472.1:1602-3235 GCA_031975295.1 Anaerocolumna sp.
AAGTGCATGATTCCATGTATTGTTAATCCTCATACAAGAGTGAATCCGATTCTCATCCATTAAATAGATACTCACTTCACCTTCTTGATTGGTTGCCCACTTAAGGTTTGTATCTAACGAAATGGTTGTATCAGCTATGGTAATATCCTCTTGCTGTTTAAAAACTAACGCCACATCCGGTTGGGGGAGCTTCTTGCTTTTTATACAGAAAAATCTTATCTTATGATTTAGTCTTACTTTATCCGGTGCTGTAATATCCATATGAACTCCAGCAATGTTAATATGATAACTTGATTGTTTGCCCATAAAATATGACGATTAACTATTACAAGTACTGCCAACATAGGAAACATTACACGGTATACACTTGATTCCTAGCAGTCTATATAATAAAATCGTTAAAAGATTCTTATTCTTAATCTTTCCAATTCTACAATTAGCTAGTCTTTCCTCTGCTCGCAATTCAATAACTTCCATGGTTGGTTTGACATAAGCCTTCATACTTTTTACCTCCATCATTTTAAAATTCTGCATTTACTAAGCATTACGGGTTTGTTCGCTCTCGTGCCAGTTCACATAGATACCGGGCGGGTTTATCATAAAAACCTGTTTCCCCATAAAGGTTTGCAGGGCAGCTACAGCACTGTTCTTTGTAAGAACATGCCTTACATTCACTGCATACAGGTATGGTATTACATAATTCTTTTAAATGACTCCAGGCATTAGATAGCCCTTCTTTTAATGGATAAGTAACCGGCTGATTCATATTAGGGCAGGGTACCATTCGTCCATCCCAAGTAATCCAATAAGTTAATTTACCAGAAGAACAAGGAAAAACAGCATCTTCTGAATAAGCACTGGCTATCTCAAATTTAGATAAATCATATGAATTAGCTGGGTTAAAGATATCCATACTCTCTTCACTACCAGGTACATCTGCTCCAAATACTTTTCGTTCAAATGCTGCTAAATCCTTTGGAGAAAGACGAATTTCTGTAGGAGATTTTAAATTATCATCTCGTCTGGGCGAGATATAATTAACGATTCCCAGCTCTAATCCCAGTCTGTTGGCTATTTCCTGCATTTGTTCATAATCTCCTAGGTTACTCTGTATGATAGTAGTCCTAAGTTGAACATTAATTCCTTGTGCAAGGAGTAAGGATACCCCTCTTAAGGTAAGGTCAAAGCCATCTGGATTTCCACACACTTTAGCATAGGTTTCTCTGGAAGACCCATATAAAGTTATATCTATTTGAGAAGGCGGTATATTTCCAATCCAGGAGGCAACTTTTGGTGTAATCATGGTTCCATTGCTATTTAGGGATATGTTAAATCCCATTTTTACATACTCCTCATAGATTTCTTTAAAGTCTTCTTTTAGAAAAATTTCTCCTCCTGTTAGTTGTATAAACAGGGTACCCGCTTCCAAAGCCGATTTACCAAGCTTTATCCATTCCTTTGCTTTGAGTTCCTGTTTTATAACCTCTTTATCTCCTGCATTTTTACATATGTAGCACATTTGGCAGGATAAATTGCAACGTGGAGTTAGCTCAAATTCACCTGTCAGGGGAATTCCTTTTGCATAGGCATTGGCTGTTAATAAAGCACTTAATTCGCCCCAGTTATCAATCAT
>DALYNO010000473.1:0-3224 GCA_031975295.1 Anaerocolumna sp.
GAAATTGGTATTTTACGTGCATTAGGTGCCAGAAAGAAAGATATTACCCGTGTATTCGATGCGGAAACCTTTATACTAGGTGTATTCTCTGGTGTATTAGGCGTGGTAATATCCTGGCTTGCTACCTTCCCTATTAATGTACTATTATATAAATTGACTGATCTTGAAAATGTGGCATCCCTGCAATTATCACATGCAGTGTTGTTGGTTTCTATCAGTACTATATTAACAGTCCTTGGTGGTCATATACCAGCTAAAATGGCTTCCAGAAAAAATGCCATAGAAGCCCTAAGAAGCGAATAATATGAAGTAAAACATTTATAATAAGAACTTAAAACATTATAGTTTCATACTTTTTATTAATTTTATAAAAAGTATGAAACTTTTTTATTGTTTTCCTCGTCTAATACATAGAATGTTATTGAACTACGGGGAGGGTTAAAGGGAAATGAAATTAACCAGGGAGAGAATTGCCAAATCTAAGTACTTAAACCTAGTGCTTGGAGGCGTTTTTGCAGTACTTGCCATTGTATTTTTTGTGTGGGGATTAAGAATAATTTTTATTGAGGAAGGAGACTGGTGGAGGTTAACGGTGCCTTTTATGGGTATGAGTTTGTGTGTTTTTTTTGGCTTATCCATTATGTTAGTTGAAACTTAAATAAAATTTAAAAATAATATAGAATTTCTAACAATAATTCTTATTTTGTGGTATAATATTAGGATGCAAAGATTGGACAAGTTAAAGGAGTCAGCATAATGATACGTTTATCCAGAATGGGAATTAGAAATTTAGCTGCAAATGAAACTGTGTATGCACGAGGTTTGCAGGATTATAAGGACGGTCATGTGATTAATGCAACCTGGTCAAATGTGAAGAAACAATATCGCGTTGTGGTGAAAGACACATTTGAATATCAGGTAGTAATACAGGTTTTTGAGGATGAATCCTTTGAACATAAATGTAACTGTTCTGAACACTTAAAGGAAGAAGGCGCCTGTAAACATGTGATTACAGCTTTATTCTTTATATTAAATTATGTAGAACGCTCTCTGATAGAAGAGCCTGAAAACCCTGCAGAAAAGACGGTTTACCAGATTCTTGGATATTTTAACAGCCATGAAGAGGTTTTAACTAAGGGGGAGATTTATCATATTAAATTGTCAATAGCCATACCAGGAATTATGAGACAGGATTCGGGAGTAGCGGCAGTATCCTTAAAAGTAGGGAATCTTCATTATTATAAAGTACAGTCAATTAAAAAGTTTCTTTCAAGTTTTAGTGCAAAAGAAAATATTTTTTACGGAAAAGAATTTAAATTTATACATGGGGAAAGTAAGTTTGATAAACAGTCTCAAAAAATTCTGGATTTTTTTCTGCAAATATATGAAGTGCAAAATGCAATTGATAAAATATTTAATTCCAAGCTATTTGCGAAGTCAAGTATTTTAATCACAAAAAATATGTTGTTGCGTTTACTGGAGTTAGTTGAAGAAGATACTTTTTCTTTAGAGCTATATGGAAAAGGATATGAAACCGCAACCTATAAAATGGCAAACCCTGTGATTAAATATGATCTGACGTTAATTGAAGACGGTATTGTTATGGATTATAACGACAACTTAAGTGTCATACCTATAACAGAGGCTGGCGAGTTGTTATTCTTTGATAACTGTGTATATAGGCCTACCAAACGTTTTTTGGGAAATTATCTGCCTTTTTATAATAATTTGGGTACCCATAAAGAGCCTTTGGTTTTCAAAGGACAAAATAAAAATAAATTTTTAGAAGTGGTGCTGCCTAAAATCAGTGAAACGATGGAATTACAGGTGCCCAAAGAAATTAAAGAACGATTTATAACTGCAGATGTAAGTGCAAAAGTATATTTAGATAAAACCAAGAACAGTATTCAGGCTGAACTTAAATTTCAATATGGGGATTATGAGTTTAATGCATTTGATAACTTATCTTCTGAAGAATTTATTATAGTAAGACAACCAGCCAAAGAGGATTATTATATTGATTATCTGGAAAAGTTAGGGTTTCAGCCAAAACATCATGTATTTCTTATGAGGAGCGAAGAAGATATATACCAATTTCTCACAATCGGTATAACAGACCTGATAGGAATTTGTGAGTTATATTATTCCGATGCTTTCAAAAAGATGAATATTAAGTCTCCAGGTAATTTTAAAGCTGGTCTTAGAGTGAATAATGAACTTAACTTGTTGGAAATGGATATGAATTATGAAGATATTCCAGCAGAAGAGTTAAAAGATTTATTTCGCTCTTATCGTATGAAGAAAAAGTTCTATCGTTTAAAAGACGGAAATTTTGTTAATCTGGAAGAAGAGAATATTAAAAAAGTATGGGAAATCCTTAACTATATGGGAGTTTCAGGCAAAGAATTAAATGGTGAAGCATTAAAAGTATCCAAAAATTCTGCCGTATATTTAAATAATGTATTAACCGAGCAGGATTTCTATGTTGAAAAGAATGAGGACTTTAAAGCCCTGGTTGATAGTATTTTAAATCCTAGTATAACAGAATATGAAGTACCAGAGGGTATTAATGCTGAACTTAGAGCATATCAGGTAACGGGTTATAAATGGCTTAAAACACTATCTGATAACAATCTTGGAGGCATTCTGGCTGATGATATGGGTCTTGGTAAAACACTTCAGACCATTGTATATATTACTTCTATTCTAAAAGAAAGTAAAGATAACAAGTTTTTAATCGTGTGTCCATCCTCCTTAATTTATAACTGGCAGGATGAATTAGAGACTTTTGCACCAGAGGTTAGTAGTGTGGTTATTACTGGTAATCCTAAGGAAAGACAGGATTTAATTGAAGGTGATGAAGCTAAAGTATACATTACTTCCTATCCCTTAATCAGGAGGGATATTGCGATCTACCAAAAAATTATATTTCATACTGTTTTTATTGATGAAGCACAATATATTAAGAATGCTGATTCCCTGAATGCAAAATCCGTAAAACTTTTAGAAGCAAAACACCGTTTTGCATTAACTGGTACACCTATTGAGAATTCACTTTCGGAATTATGGTCAATTTTTGATTTTATCATGCCTGAATATTTATTTAGTCATGCTAAGTTTGTGAATCAATATGAGAAACCTATTATGAGGGAAGAAGAAGGAATACTTGAAGATTTAAACAAAAGAATTCTACCCTTTATATTACGTCGTATGAAAAAGGATGT
>DALYNO010000474.1:0-3216 GCA_031975295.1 Anaerocolumna sp.
CATGCCTTGTTTTTTATTTGTTTGAATTATTGTAGAAATCTGATGTAATTTAGCTTCTCTAATTAAATTCTTAACAGCTGAATTAGCATGTAAGACTTCAAATGCAGCAACTCGCCCTTTTCCATCTGAAGTTGGAATTAGCTGTTGAGATACTACGGATTCCAATACCGAGGCTAACTGAATTCTAATTTGCTGTTGCTGATGTGGGGGAAATACGTCAATAATACGGTCTATGGTACTTGCAGCACCTATGGTATGAAGAGTTGAAAATACCAAATGTCCTGTTTCTGCTGCCGTTATTGCAATTGATATTGTATCTAAGTCTCTCATCTCACCTACCAGAATTACATCCGGGTCTTCACGAAGAGCTGCTCTTAATGCATTTGCATAGGAATCTGTATCTAGTCCAATTTCTCTTTGGTTTACAACTGAATTCTTATGTTGATGTAAATACTCAATTGGATCCTCCAGGGTAATGATATGTGTATTGTAATTTGAATTTATTACATCTATTAAGGAAGCAAGGGTAGTTGATTTACCACTTCCAGTAGGCCCAGTAACCAATACAAGCCCCCTCTTCTTCTTTGTCAGGGAAATCACTGATTCCGGAACACCTAAACTCTCAGGTGTAGGTATTACCACACCAACCAGACGAATAACCATGGCATAGGACCCTCTTTGCTTAAATACATTAACACGATATCTGCCAAGTCTTGCTATAGAATAGGAAAAATCTACTTCTCCCTTACTCTCCAATACGTCTTTAAAATGCTCAGTTAACATAGGACTAATTAAATCGTTTGTATCACTAGGTGAAAATTTAGGATATTCTAGATTCTTAAGTTCCCCGTTAATCCTGCATTTGGGTGGAATACCAACTGTTATATGTAGATCGGAAGCCCCCTTTAGCTTTGCTACTGATAATAATTCTTCTATGGTTATCATATTTACCTTTCCAATCTATTCTTCCATAAATATTTTCTTTAATTCTTGAATAGAAGTAACGCCTTCTAACACATAATTGATAGCACTCATCTTTAGTGTATGCATACCCTCTTTTAAAGCTGCTTCTTTTATTTTCTCTGCACTATTTTTACCAGCTATAATTTCTCTGATAGATTGGGTTACCGGCATAATTTCATATACACCAATACGGCCAAAATAGCCTGTATGATTACAAGAATGGCAACCACAGGGTTCATATATAACCTGTTCTTCTGATACATTAAGGCTAAGAAATTCTTTTTCGATATTTGTTGCATTTCTTGCCTTCTTACAGGTTGGGCATAATTTACGGACCAGACGTTGTGCAATGATGCCAACTACTGCATCTGCAATTAAGAAAGGTTCTACGCCCATATCCATCAACCTTGTGATGGAACTTACTGCACTGTTAGTATGTAATGTACTTACCACAATATGACCGGTAATAGAGGCTTTGATTGCAATCTCAGCAGTTTCATTGTCTCTGATTTCACCAATCATAATAATATCAGGATCCTGCCTTAATATGGAACGAAGTGCATTGGCAAAGGTTAAATCCACTTTATTATTAACCTGAACTTGATTAATTCCATCTATATTAGCTTCCACAGGGTCTTCAACGGTGATAATATTAACATCTTCTTTATTTAATTCACTGAGTGCCGTATAAAGTGTTGTAGATTTACCGCTTCCTGTCGGACCGGTTACTAATATAAGTCCATGAGGTTTACTAAGAATAGAGTCAAATTTCTTTAATTCCATTTCCGTAAATCCTAGATCTATTTTTGCTTTTGTTAAATTCTTTTTAGAGGTGATACGAAGAACAACATTTTCACCGTAAACCGTTGGTAAAATAGAGACTCGAATATCATACTCTTGCCTGTCAACAATTACTGATATCCTTCCATCCTGCGGTTTTCGCTTCTCTGAAATATCCAATCCACCAATTATTTTGATTCTAGCTATAATGGCAGACAAAAGATTAATTTCATATTTCATTGTTTCATAGAGAATTCCATCTACTCTATATCTAATCCTTACTTGCCGCTCTAAGGGTTCAATATGTATATCACTTGCACGCTGTCTAACTGCCTGCTCTATAATTGACTTAACCAGTAATACGATAGGAGATTGATTAACATCCTCATTCACTTGAGTCTGTTCTTCCCTGTCTTTATTTTGTATTTCTTTTTCAAGGGTATACCTTTCAGCAACGGCCATAACTTCAGCATTACCATAATACTTATCAATGGCTGCTGCTATATCACTAGGTGTTGCAATAACTGGTTCAATTTGTAAATTTGTAATAATGGATAAATCATCGATGGCTATAAAATCATTAGGATCTGCCATAGCAACTCTTAATAGATTAGGGCTTGTCTTATGGAATTCAAAAGGAATTAACATATGTTTCCTTAGAATCTGCTCATTTACTAATGAAGTAACCTTTGGTTCTATTACCATACCGGAGAGTTTTATAATGTCTAATTTCAATTGCTTTTGCAGGACTTTCGCTATTGTAATTTCTTCTATGTATCCAAAATCTACTAATATTTCTCCGATTTTCTGCTTTAAAGTATTTTGTGCTTTCAGCGCCTTGTTTAGCTGTTCATTCGAAATGAGTCCTTCTTCAACAAGAATGTCACCTAAGCGTTTTTTGGTTCCGGGGTATTCCATTTACAACCTCCACATGTATTAGCCTCAAAATACTTTTCAAAGTATTGCTATATTAATTTATTTTTCAACACTATATTTCACGAATTTTGTCATGAAAAATAGTACTTTAGTCTTACTTTTACATTATAACTGAATTTTATCATCTGTCAATAGCTTAGGAAGAAAGATTTATCCATTATTTTACAAGATTAAAATCGAATTAACCCCATTACACCTACATTGTAGTAAATTATGTATTTTATTATATTATTTTTACTTAACAATTAATGTAAATTTGCTTATCTGGCAATTTCATATATCTCTTCCAATACCTTAACCTAATAGTGCAGAATAGATCCAAAAAGTTTAAAATCTTCCATATACTTATTTCACACAAAATAACAAAAAATTAACACAATTTTTACTTGTAATTATAAATATAATATTTAAGCCAAAAATAAATTAAAAGCTATATTTCTGGCAGCGATTAATTTATTTTCGGCTCAACTTCTATCCAATATTCCTGTTAATTTCGATGCTAACTATAATTCACGGTTTTCTTTCTCAAAATTCTCC
>DALYNO010000475.1:0-3215 GCA_031975295.1 Anaerocolumna sp.
TGTTAACTGTAAACGACTTAATTCACTTTTCTTTTCTAGCATTTCCAAAGTTATGACTTCGTGAATATTCTCTTCAATAAATTGAATCAACTGTTTAAATATATCAATAGGATTTTCCATAACTCCTCCGCAATTACGGTTAACTTTTATTCTAATAATTGGATTATAATGTAAGTATAAATGGATTACAGGTAATAAATCAAGAAAAAAACAATATTGGAGTAGGAAAGTTAAGGGATATGGAGCAGATTATAGTAAAAGAACGAGGAAGAATTGATTATGAGGGAATAATGTATACGCCTCAAAATATGGCATTCCCTGCAGCCGTTTGTGCATTAAAGGTTTTTATGGGACTGGGGATGAGAACAAGAGAAATTCATGCGCATAATATGACTTGGGTAGGAAATTTGGATTATTATTTTCAGGTTGGGGTATCTACGGAAGGGTTTGGTCTTTTTTATCATTTACCCCAACATGTAATCAAACATAACATTTTTGACAAAGAACCTTTAAAGGATTGTTTAGAAGGAGAAGGTTTACAGTTTCGGCTTATTACTGATCCTGACGTACAGTTTAATAAGGATACATACTCAAATGGAGAAGAATTAATAGAAATAATAACAAAGCATTTGAGGAACAACCTGCCTGCCTTAATACTGACCAATGAAAACATTGTTATTTTAGCCACGGGTTTTACAAACAATGGTAAAACCATACGGGGATGGGTGTTTATGGATGGTGGAGATAATACAAATAAATCCTTTGATCCGGATTACTGCCAGTTTATTGATAATTGGACCGAAACTACTTTTGCTCTCATATTAATTTTTGAGCCAAAAGAATTAAAGGATAGAAAAGAAATATGTATAAATGCCCTGAAACGCGGTTCTGCCATGATGAGTACGGTGGATTGTAAACTTGAGGGTTATGGGTATGGAAAAGCACTATATAGAAACTGGATTCATGCTATACAAGATGATAGAAATTATATTGGTGATGTAAAAGAAAGACCGTATATCGACCCTGAGATATGGGATTTGGCTGAAAGAAGAGCCTGGGTGGCAAATTTTATTGGAGAAGCAAAGAAATATATAGAGGATGAAGAACTAGAACAAGCAGAAGTGGCGTTTATGGAAATTCATAATAAAATGTGGGAGATTAACGGGCTATGCAGTGAAGATAAGGTAGACAAGCTGAAAGAAAAAGATATCAGATTTAAAATTATAAACCTTATAAAAGAATGTGAAACTTTGGAGGAAGAGGCAGCAGAGTGTATTAAGATTGTCTTGAGCAGATGTTGAAATTATGGAGGAGTACAATGTCAAAACTTATTAAGTTTGAAGTTAAGAAATTTCCAGCAGTAAGATTGATTGGCAAGGCAGTGCAGATAAGTTTAAATGCAGAGGGGAATGCAGCCGCCGCCAACCTATGGGGCAGTATGTGGCAGGATGGCAGTATGGAATTATTACAGAATATGACAGGACGCTATACAAAAGAAAAAGATACAGTTGGATGGAGAGGTGATTATGATACCCTAAGTGATACTTGTAGTTATATTGCAGGTGTACTTGCTATTGCAGGAACCCCTGTGCCAGCGGGATATGTAAGCAAAGACTTACCTGAATGTTTCATGAGTATAGGATGGATACAGGGCCTTGAAGAACAGGGAGATTTGTATGCAAAAGCTAATGAACATGTGATGGAGCAAATGAAAGAATATGGTTATGAAATTGATAAATCTGCAGGAGATTACCAGATGGAGTATTACTCCTTTTACAGATTTGGGGCTCCCCGCTATTTAGGAGAAAGAGTTCTCATAATGGATTATTACTGCCCCTGTAAGAAACTGTTAAGTGTTAAAGAATCAAATAGGAAAGATACAGAAATTAATGATAGAAAAGAAAAGGATGAGAATGAGTTTGTTATAGACTTGTGTAAGATAAGAAAGAATTTTGACAACCTTGCACAACGAATAATCTATGCTTACCAGTGTACTTATCCAATCTGTCTTCCCATATCAGATGAAAGAGCAAGTGAGCGTTCTCAACGGCATATGCATGAATTTTTGCAAGATACCATAAATATCATTTATCATAATACTGCAGTATTAAATTTTCAAGATGAAAAAGATGATTTCTATGAAGTCTGGATGTTAAATAACAGTAATCCGGAATTAGATGATAAAATGAGAAAAACTGAGAAGGTCCTGTTGGATTTTTATGCTTACTTGTCTAAACTTGGTGAATGCGGTGATGTTATAGGTAATAGGTTGTATATTAGCAAGGATAAAATGAAATTTGTTAAGAAGAGAATACAACAATTAGAAGAATTTGGTTTAACTGTAGACAGCGATGCCTCTTCAACCATTTTTTATTGTGAAAAATACCCGGATTTATTTCCAGCTTGGAAGCTTCTTAGTGATAAGAAACCAGTATCTGATAAGAGACAGACAACAAGGGGGGAAATAGCGAAATTTATCTATTGTATGTATAATCCATCCCTTTATAAGGGAGAACATTTATATGGGAACATAATAGAGGACAGTACCTGTATAAATGAATTGGAAGTATTCTTAGCAAATAAAGGCTATGATAGTTATTTTGATGAAAGTGGTATTCGTTGGGAGAAGGAATATAAAGATAAACAGAAAGGCTATGGTAGTTTTTCTTTCCAATGGAGAAAAAGAGATCAAATGACGATTTCTTTTCGAGTACCAAACTTTAGAATAGCACTGACTCATTTTAATGAGATGAAGGATACTTTAAAAGGGCTGTCCTTTTCAAGAACAAAGAATTGTGATGGATGCGGATATTGCACCCAGTTGGACAAAACGGGTAAAAGGGTACCCCTTACTATGGAATTGGAGTATCATGGAATTAAATTGGGTAAATGTCCTATTTTTCCTAATCTAACGTGGAGAAATATAGATAGGGTGGATGTAGAGAGAATAAAAGAACTTTTTGAATTTACAGAAAAGTACTAGAATAAAAAATGGTGTATCCTACCACTTGCTATATATGAAAGGCGGTAGTGAAATATAGGTCTATCCTTATAGTAGTTATAAAACACATTTGACAGACATTTGATATGATTGTTTTGAAAGGTTACATTGTATGTATCCTTCAAAACAATTTATATGAGATGTCTGTCAATCTGCATATAAGCCAATTTTTACCCAGAAGCTGTATTATGTGACAATCATTTGTAAAACTTAG
>DALYNO010000476.1:0-3197 GCA_031975295.1 Anaerocolumna sp.
TTGTGTGAATTTCATGGATATGAATAATGCTTATAACCTTTATTTAGATCAAATTGGTACTATGCTTTTATTTTGCAGAATTGTTGCTGTATATCCATTAGCAAGCTTTGGGGGTTGGCGGGTATTTACATGGAATAAAGCCGTGTATTTTATACTTAGCTTACTCTCTGTGTTACAGATGATTTATTGAAACCAACAGAGGAGATGAATTCTATGGAGAATAAATATAATAATTTCATACAAACACCGGAAGACTATATTCATGCACAGCCTCTTGAACGGCAAACTCCCCTATCAAATGTAAGACAGGTCATAAGAGATAATCTGCCTCAAGGTTTTCAGGAAGTGATTCAATATGGAATGATTGGATATGTAGTACCACATGCATTATATCCATCAGGTTACCATGTTAACCCAAAGGAACCGCTGCCCTATATGAGTTTGGCTAATCAGAAAGGATATATTGCTATCTATCATATGGGAATCTATGCAAATGAGGAACTGCTCAAATGGTTTGTTGACTCTTATGATACCTTAAAAATAGGCAAACTTGATATGGGAAAGAGCTGCATTAGACTTAAAAAAATGGATAAAATCCCCTTGGCCTTAATAGGTGAACTTTGTACCAAATTGACAGTGGAGGATTATATCATCAGCTATGAGGATCAGATAAATAAAAGCAAATACTAAAGTAATTTTATGAGAGGAAAATAGAAGGTGATTTATGAACTTAAGAAAAGTAATACTTTGTGTAACTGTAATATCAACTGCAATTTGTATCATGGTACTAATTGCAACCTACATCTTTCCATTTCATCTTATGTTCAAGTTAATGGGTCATTTACCAGATGCAAGTGCAATTGGTATTATAGGAGCAGCAGATGGTCCCACTAGCATTTATGTATCAAAGACATCTAACAGCTATTGGATTGTTGTACCATTTATGGTTGCAATCATGGGAGGTATCTATCTAATGATATCTAGGAAGAACAGAAAAAACAGTGGAAATAAAGACGAGATAAAGTAAAGAAGAGAAGAAATGAGTAGAGAAGAAAT
The DNA here is from genome assembly GCA_031975295.1 of Anaerocolumna sp. Lineage (GTDB taxonomy): Bacteria > Bacillota > Clostridia > Lachnospirales > Lachnospiraceae > Anaerocolumna. The sequence goes on from DALYNO010000476.1 coordinate 1,057, forward strand.
GAGTAGAGAAGTAAAGCCAATAGAAAATGTGCTCATTTTAATTGCATATCTAAAATATGACAAATAGTTGTCATGTTTATTAGTATATACTATACTTATGAAACATGACAACTATTTTTTATGTCTTAGAAGTGGAGAAAAAAATGGAATGCATAAAGCAACATACAAATCAATATTAAGCTCTCAAAACGGGATGAATCTTTATAGAGGTTGTTCACATGGCTGTATTTATTGTGATGCCAGAAGTACCTGTTACCAGATGAAGCATGATTTTGAAGATATAGAGATAAAATCCAATGCAGCTGACCTGTTAGAACAAGCTTTACGCAGCAAAAGAAAAAAATGTATGATAGGAACTGGAGCAATGAGCGATCCCTATATACAGGCAGAAAAGCAATTCAATTTAACAAGACGTTGCTTGGAATTAATAGATGAATATGGTTTTGGATTGGCAATTCAAACAAAATCAGATTTAATACTAAGAGATATTGATTTATTAAAAAGAATTAATCGTAAAACAAAATGTGTAGTGCAAATAACACTAACTACTTATGATGAACAATTATGCCAGATACTGGAGCCTAATGTATGTACCACAAAAAGAAGAGCTGAAATATTAAATATTATGAGGGAGGAAGGGATTCCTACAATATGTTGGATGACACCTATCTTGCCTTTTATTAATGATTCAGAAGAAAATATACGTGGACTATTAAATTATTGCAAGGAAGCAAAGGTATATGGGATTTTGCAATTTGCCATAGGCCTTACACTTAGAGATGGGGATAGGCAGTATTTCTATAAAATGTTAGACAAACATTTTCCAGAGATGAAGGAAAAATATATAAGAACTTTTGGTAATGAGTATGAGATAGTATCACCTCATAATGATTACCTGATGAAAATTGTAAAGGACCATTGTGTTAAATATAATATGGTTAATGATGTCAAGGAATTGTTTGCATACCTTCATCAGTTTGAAGATAAGCAAGCTGGACAACAGATAAGTATGTTTGATTTTTAAAAATGGCTGTTACCACCAGATAGATTGCCGGAATCAATTTACCAATGTAATTAGAATATTAATGTAATAGAAAAGGATTTTATATGAGATTAGATAAATTTTTAGCTGAGGCAGCTCTAGGCACCAGATCAGATGTCCGTAATCTGGTGAAAGAGGGAAAAGTAACGGTGAATGATATTGTAATAAAAGAACCTGCAGCAGAAATTAATGAGAATAAGGATACAATAAATTATCTAGGTAAGAAAATGATACACCCAGGGAATAGATATTACATGTTTCATAAACCCAGTGGATGTATTTCTGCCACAAAAGATGTCAAAGAGAAGACAGTTTTAGATTACTTTGCTGCTGATACTGCAATCGGTTTGTTCCCTGTTGGAAGGCTTGATAAAGATACAGAGGGGTTGCTTCTTTTGACTAACGACGGGGAATTTGGTCACAGACTCATGCATCCTGATAAGCATGTTGAAAAGACTTATTTTTTCTGGGCCTTTGGAACCTTAGAGGAGGAAGAAAGAAAACACTTAACTACAGGAGTCATCATTGGAAAAGAGGAAGCTTTAGCAAAATCCAATTATATTATGGTTGAATCAGAAGGAACCCTCAAAGAATATAAAAATAAAATGGATTTCGTAAACCTGAAAACAATAAAAGTTAGAGATGACAATCAAAGAGTAGTATCCGGATATATTACCATTACGGAAGGACGTAAACATCAAGTTAAGAGAATGCTTAAAGCAGTAGGGTGTTATGTGGTTTACCTAAAAAGAATTTCAATTGGAGAATTAAAATTAGACGAAAGTCTGGCAAAGGGTCAATACAGAGAATTGGCTGAAACTGAATTGATATTATTGAAATAATTAAAGGGGCGCGAAAGGGACATCCTTATAATCCTAAAATGATATGATGTAACGAAAGAGAATCATTTTAGGATTTTATAAGTCGGAAGAAGAGAGGAATAAAATCTTTTAGATAATTTATAATTCCTATTGCATAAATAGTAAAAATATGGTAAATTATTATTAGAGCAAAATGTAAGCGCTTACAATTATAAAATATAATAAAAATTATATATGATTTTATCTATCATTTTATTTATCAATTTTGTGTATTGATT
>DALYNO010000477.1:0-3195 GCA_031975295.1 Anaerocolumna sp.
TATATATAATAAATGAAATATGGCGTATAAAAATTGCTATTCGTAGTTAAGTTGTCTAAAAAAGGCAGGTTGACACAACTGGTAGAATAGGGTATAATTTCAGGGAAAGTAGGTTTTTTTCAGGCTTAAAAACCTATTGCTTGAGAGTTAGTCCGGAAGACAACATAAAGATAAGCTTTAACAAGTTGTATGAAACCGATATCCTTCAGGCTAGAGGGATGTCGGTTTTTATAATAAATATGAGAAAGGTTGATTAGGTGAAAGAATTGTTACAAAAATTTAAAGTGTCAGATGAAGTAATGAGCATTTTAACTAGTTCAAGTAAAGTTACAATTCCAGCAACAAGGGAGGAACTATTGGCATTAGCCTTTGGACCAGATGGTGGAGTTAACTTTGAAGTTAGATATGATGTAAAAGACAAGGGTTCTGTACTAGAAGCAACTGTAACTAAATGTAAAAATGGTGTTGTAGCCAATTATCCTGAAGATTACATGAGAAGACGTGACCCTGACTGTCTTGTTGTAGCAGACGATTTAGGTACTGATAAACCACAGTATAAAGATTTGTATAACAGCGATTTTGAAATCTTAAGACAAGATACATTTAACTGGCTCAAAGGTCAAGAATTAATCATTGTTCCTTTTATGTCTGGTGGATTAGAGTATGGATATCCCTCTATTTTAATAGCTCCTGCAAATGCAGCTTTCTTTGGTGCAGCTTTAGCTGATTTACAAGGTTTTGTAAGTGTAAACGATATTGAGAAAGAATTTACACCACAAGCTATAGTATATCTTGCGCCTCCTTTCCGTCATACCCATTTTAATGGTAAACAAATTGTAGTTCATAACAGATTAGAAGGTTTACACGAAGTATTTTCTTATAATTTGTATCCAGGTCCAAGTGCTAAAAAAGGTATTTATGGTGTCCTTTTAAATATTGGAGAAAGAGAAGGCTGGACCACAGTACATGCGTCAACCGTTAAAGTAATTACCCCTTATGAAAATGAATTAGTTATTATGCATGAAGGTGCATCAGGTGGTGGTAAGAGTGAAATGGTTGAGAATATTCACAGAGAATTAGATGGCAGAGTAGTTCTTGGCAGAAACACAGTTACCAATGAAAAAACTTATATTGAACTAATCGACGGATGTGAACTAAAGCCTGTTACCGACGATATGGCGTTATGCCACACTTCCATGCAAAATGGAAGTCATAAATTAGTTGTAAAAGATGCAGAAGCCGGTTGGTTTTTACGTGTAGATAATATCAAAAAGTATGGTGTATCTCCTCATTTTGAGAGTATATATGTGCAACCACCTACACCATTGGTATTTTTAAACCTTCAAGGTGTTGCTAATGCAACTTGCTTACCTTGGGAACACACAATTGATTCAGATGGCAGACCATGCCCCAATCCAAGGGTAATTTTACCTAGAGAATTTGTACCAAACATTGTAAGTGACTTAGTTGAGGTTGATGTTAGAAGTTTTGGGGTTAGAACACCGCCTTGTACAAAGGAGAAACCAAGTTATGGTATTATGGGATTATTCCATGTACTTCCTCCTGCACTTGCATGGTTATGGAGATTGGTTGCACCTAGAGGCTATAATAATCCAAGTATTAATTCTACTAACAAGCTTACAAGTGAAGGTGTAGGTTCTTACTGGCCTTTCGCTACAGGTAAGATGGTAACACAGGCTAATTTATTATTAGACCAGATTAGAAACTCAACACATACTAGATATGTATTAATACCTAATCAGCATATAGGTGCTCATGAAGTAAGTTTTATGCCACAGTGGGTAGCTAGGGAATATATTTCTAGAAAAGGTGGAGTTAAATTTAAACCAGAGAACATGGTAGAAGCAAGATGCAAATTACTTGGTTATTGTCAGGAATCCATGAAAATTGATGGTCACTTTATTAGAAAAGACTTCTTAAGACCTGAATTGCAGACTGAAGTTGGATTTGAAGGTTATGATGCTGGTGCTAAAATGCTAACAGACTTCTTCAAAGAGGAATTAGTGAAATTTAAAACGGATGATTTAGATCCATTAGGAAGAGAGATTATTGATTGCTTCTTAAATGATGGTTCTCTTGATGATTATTGCAGTATTTTACCTATGAGAATATAATGCTTTATTAGTATATAAACTATTTAAGCAGTAGTGAAACTCTTAAACTTAATTTTATTATCAGACATGTGATACAGTTTTATGGCCGAATCTCACCATAGGGTGACATATAAAATTCCTATCATTTGTATAATGAATGCAAGACACCTGATTGTTTTGCAAATTCCTAATATAAACTCATATAAAGAGGAATACCCTGATTGTAATCACAGATTAAATGACTGTGTTAAACAATCAGGGTATTTTGCTATAAAAATTATTCTCCATGATATCAAAATGTTACTTAAGATCAATTGCATTGTTCATTTGACATAAAATTAGGCATAAATACAAAAGGATAGTGATATGTGTGGTTACTTTACCAAATAAGTCATATATTATTAATAATCTATAAGGGATAAGGGATATATATGACAGAGGAAGAAAGAAGAAGAATCATAAGTGAGGAATATGCAGATGGAATATTAGACTCTAAAGTTGAAAATAAATCTATTGATTATTTTCTAGAAGGAGGAACTGTAAATACTATTGACAATACATTTTCAGTGGTCTATTTTCCTGTCAGTAAAGTATTGCAAAATTTATCGGATGAGGGAGCATACGCTATTATCCCCAAGCTATTTACTCTATTGGATACGACTAATTTAGAGGAAATGGGTGTTACCAGAGTACAATCAGCCACACCGCTGAATCTGAGCGGGCAAGGCGTGTTATTAGGCTTTGTGGACACTGGAATAGATTATACAAACCAAGTTTTTAAAAAGGCTGATAACACAACGCGTATTGTCTCAATCTGGGATCAGACAATTGAAAATATGCAGGCTTCGGAAGATATTTTTTATTATGGGACAGAATATACCAGTGATCAAATTAATGCAGCATTAGCCAGTGATAATCCTATTTCCATTATGCCAAGTACGGATGAGCTTGGTCACGGAACAACCCTAGCAGGGTTAGCTGGTGGAGGACCAATGGCTAATGAGAATTTTGTGGGAGTTGCACCTCAAACTGAATTTGTAATAGTTAAGTTAAAACAAGCAAAACAATATATAAGAAACTA
>DALYNO010000478.1:0-1310 GCA_031975295.1 Anaerocolumna sp.
ATTTTATCCCTATTTAAAATCATATTTCCTGAATGAAAGTCCCCGTGGATAAAACCATCTGGTAAACCCTTTACCTTCTCCCATAAATAATTGCCTAAGTTAATATACTTATCTATTCCCTGATATTCTTTCTTTTTCATAATATTAAGATATCGTTCAATAAAAAATTCATAACCATGCCTTGTAATATGATCGGCATAAGCTATCATTGATTTTCTCATTTGACCATATAATAAACCTACTTCAGTCAAATTCCCAGCCTTCTCCATATCTTCTCCAAGTATGTATTCATAGAGAACAACCATGTGATGATGATAGACAAAATACTTGCTACCTTGTAATGTGTTATAAATACCCGGTATATTGAATTCATTATTCTTAAGATATGCCATAACCTCTATGGCTTGCAATGCTTCCTTCGTATGTTGGGTACGAAAAACCTTAACAATATATCTTATATTGTTATGTATCCCTACATATACTTGTCCAATCCAATCTCTAACTAATTCAAATTTATCAAAAACAATACCATAGTATAAATTAATCTGTTCAAGTAAGTCCAAATACTTATCTTCTTTCATAATTTGAATGATTCCTTTCATAATTTTAATACTTAACCAGCTTGATTAAAATGAAGAATCTTATAAGTTATTATCACATTGCTGTATTTTCTTATTGGTGCTATTTATCTATTGAAAGAAACTACTATACTAATCGGTATTCAATAAAGAATATAAATAACAATCTTCATAATTATTTCCCACTTCAAAACGCTGCCTTAACAGACCTTCTCTTACAAAACCTGCCTTCTCCAATGTTCGGCATGAACCAATATTATTTATATGTGCATGTGCTTCAATGCGTTTGATTTTCATGGTTTCAAATGCAAAGTTACACACTGCTTTTAAAACTAATGTATTAATGCCTTTGTTCCAATATTCTCGCTTCATAAAATAGCCAACTTCGGCAAGGGTGTTTGAGTTCTGAAAATCAAATAATTGAATTTGTCCAATGGCTTTTTCCCCAAAAACAATGGTCCAAGAATAATCTCTCCCATTTACAAAGTTACGTATGCGATTACTTATTATCTTCTTAAAAGTATCATCAAATTCACCAGGTTTTTTATATCCACCAAAGTATCTAAAAGCATCTTCATCTGAATAAATATCATAAAAATCCTTTGCATCTTTCTCTGGTATCACTTGTCTTAATAGAATATCCTTTGAAATAGCAATGTTTTGGAATTGTCGAAAATTATCTTTAAATGCCACCTTAATTCCCCCTACTATAGTCTATTTTTATTCATTCAT
>DALYNO010000478.1:1320-3188 GCA_031975295.1 Anaerocolumna sp.
ATTCATTAAAACCTTAATAACCTTCTTAGCTTGCATCACAGCTTCAGAAGCTTTATCTTCCCACATCCATGTGACAAGTGCCTTCCAGAGCGCCCAGCCTCTAGCTCTGTCTATGGTATCCTTGTCCATTGCCAATGAATTTAAAAACTTTTCTCTACTTTTTTCATCAAAAAATGTCCAAGCCATTACTAAATCCGCAGCAGGATCTCCTACTGCCATAACTCCAAAATCAATCACCGCTGATAATCTTCCATTGGCCACAAGCAGATTGCCAGGTAAAACATCACCATGAATCCATACTGGATCTTTACTCCACTTCGTGGAAATTGCCCTATTCCAAATAGCTAAGCACTTATCTCTATTAATAACATCAGCTAAGAGATCAAGCGCAGTTAAAGTCCATTCATGAAATTTATACTGGGTTAAAGGGCATCCTCTATAGTAGTTATGTTCCCCTCCCAGCGGACCATTTAGAGTCTCTAAACTTTGTAGCTCCTTTAAAAAACCTGACAAATCCAGAGCCAAATCATTCAGGTTAGAAATATTGTTATGTGTTAAAGTATCGCCTTCGATCCATTTATTAATGGACCAATGAAATGGATAATTTTCATCAGGTTTTCCTTTTGCAATAGGCATGGGTATAGGTAATGATAACTGCTTCGCAAGTTTTGGTAACCAAAAGGCTTCTTTTTCAACTTGTGGCGCATGCTCTTCATCCCTTGGAATTCTTATACTCATATCATCCCCTAAGTGAAAGGTATAATTATCATAACCACCTTTCTCAACAGGCCTGATTGGTAAATGGGCCCACTGTGGAAATTGCTTATTTATTAATGAGCTTGCTAAAAAACTGTTGATTTCTATCATATCGCACTTCCTTTCTTGCATAAACAAAGATGAGGATTCTTAGTAATTGATTTATTAGTACGAATCATTATCGCATTTTATTCAATATTAAATTTGGCAGCAAGAAAATATTGATCATAATCACCTGTGCCCCTAAAATCAATTATTTCTTTAATAATCCTATATTCTCCTGTATTAAGTATTCCGTATAGCCATTCCCAGTCAACAATACAGTCCCTATATTCATGAGAGGGTACAATATATGCTTCTGAGGTCCATGCTAATTCCCCTTCCAGCTTTTTATGATCTACCTCTTTCCATTGACCATCTGCATACTTTTCAATCCGATAATACGATCCGTAGGTAGTTTCATTTTCGTTTGTACTAGAAAATCGTACAGTTACGCCAGTAGATTTAATTGTTTTCTCAATGACTTCCATAGTGCATTTATCAAATTGATTATAATCTTTATCTTTATTTTTCTCTTTTTGTGAACTATCAAATTCTAATGATTCTAGTTCCTCATCACTTACATATTTAAATACTTTATTCTTATAAGTGATTGTACTTTCTTTCCATGTAAAAGATTCGCTGCTAGCTATTTCATTTTTAAAAGTATATTTGCTGCCATTAGAATTAGTATATATTCCATAGGTAAGGTATGAAGATATCGGGGAAGAGCTGTATGTGAATGATTTCTTATCCGTATTAATATTTATTGTCTCATAGTCTGTATGTGAAAGAATATCTCCGTAAATATACCTACCAGATTTTAATTCTATATTTTCATTACCAGCTTCCTCTGTAACTTCTATATTTCTATCACACCCTACCAAAAAATGAATTGCCATCAATAAAATAATAAATATATAAAACTTTTTCATATGCAATCCTCCTTAACATTAAACTATCTTTGAGATATAAAGAGCCTCATAAAATTTTAGGTTTGTCAATTATTTTATGAGTTGCCCGACAAATGCCCTACTTTTTATATCACGATGGCAATTTGCACAAATCAAAAA
>DALYNO010000479.1:0-3187 GCA_031975295.1 Anaerocolumna sp.
TATAATTTGTTATAAAATGGAACTATTTAGAGAAGCCTATGTTGATTAACAGAAGTAAGAAAAACCATCAATATTATAGTTGCATAAATAACTAATTTATTAAATAAATTCTATTTTATACTTATTCAGATACATACAGGGATAAACCTAGATGTTCAGAGAAAAATACTGCTATCTGTATTCAGAGGAGAAAATTATGCTAGTTAAGAAGAAAATACCCCAAATTATATTCTGGTTATCATTTATGCCATATCTTTTGCTGCTAGGTTATTCCATTTATCATGCAATTTTTGGCTATGATGTCTATACAATGATTTTATCACAATATGTTGAGACTTTATATGGATGGGATGCATTCCTAAGGGTTTTATTATGGACTGGTTTTGCAATGTGTATTATTCCAGTGCTACCTGTATGCTTACTATATCAAATCCTTTATCTTTTTATATACATAATAAAAAGATTAAAGAGCAAGGTGCATTAAGCAAAGGCTTAACCACTTTACATACACATAAGAAAGACTTAACATACACTTAAAACTATATTGCTGAATTTGTAATACAATTGTATTGGAAGTATGATTGATTTATCAAAGGAGGCAGGTATATGTATTTTTTTACGCATCTTTTTATATCTAAAGTTTTATACCAGCATTTTGCTGGTGAGGTGGAATTAAATAAGCGAGCATTTGCCTATGGTAATATTAAACCCGATCTACCCTCTTCAAATCATAAGGACCATACCCTTGAGAATTATCTTAATACAGTTTTCGATTTAACCAATCAATTAATGCAAGACGAATTAACTGTTGCAGATTTTTCTGTTCAACTGGGAGAGATTTGCCACTATATATGTGATTTCTTCTGCTATTACCATGTGTTGGAAGAGATATATCATCATAAACTGCAACATTTCTACTATGAAATCAGACTTCATTATAAGCTTATGTGTATGAATGTAAAACATAAATATAGAGTTTTGTCCAGTAATATGGAACCAAGAAAAGATATCCGCTCTATGGTACAAGAGATGAGAAAGGCTTACTTCTCACAACCTATGAGTATGTTAAGAGATATTGATTTTGCGTTTTCAACTGCTGTATGGACATGTGAATCTATTATATATTACTTAAACATATCTACAAATCCTATGCAAGGATTAAAAAAAGAGCACTATTCTTTCTTAACAGAAGAAGGAGGGAGCATATGAGTATTGCAGTAAAAAGCTTCATTGCTTAACTAGCCGTTGATTTTAATTCACTTGACTGGTTATTGAAAGAAGGCGACCAATAAGGATATAATTAACATGACCGGTCAGGGAGGAAATATAAAATGAATATAGGTAAAAAGATTAAGAGCCTTCGTCTGCAAAAATCAGTAACACAGGAAGAACTTGCAATACATTTGTGTATTTCTGCGCAAGCGATCAGCAAGTGGGAGAATGATATAACAACTCCAGATATTCAATTCTTGCCAGAATTGTCTGCATACTTTGGAGTTACAATTGATGAACTATTTGATATTACAGACCAGACACATTTTGAGAGAATTGAAAATATGCTTCAAATGAAAAAGATTTTAACAAAAGCAAATTTTGATTATGCACATGAATATTTAAAAGAAATGATTGCAGATAAGGAGCATCGTGGGAAAGCACTTTCTTTATTGGCAGAATTGCATAATCATGAAGCAGGTGTCCATAGAGAGCAGGCAGAGTATTATGCGAAAGAAGCATTAGTAATCAACCCAACCTGGAAACGTAATCATGTGGCTCTATTATGGGCGCAGCATGGGACCACCCCAGATTGGAATTTTGCAAATCATCATAAAAGAATTGCCTATTATCAGCAATTTATAGAGGAAAATCCTAATTATGCCAGAGGTTATAGGTACTTATTGGATGAGCTCCTAGCTGATGGAAGGCTTGAGGAAGCCGAAAGTGTTTTAGCCCAGATGAAGGAAGTCGAGGATGGCTGCCGCGTTAAGATGTATGCCGGTCAGATTGCACAGGCCAGAGGACAGCATGAGGAAGCCTATACCATATGGAAGGATATGATTCGTCAAGAACCAGATAACTGGCTGGTATATGCGTATACTGCTGATAGATATGCCTCAGACTGCAGATATGAAGAAGCAATAGAATATAACAAAATGGCATATGCATTGCAACCCAGTCCTAAATACGTAGATGCAGCTGAGTGTATTGCACATATCTATGAAATAATGGGTGATTATGAAAAAGCGATCCAGGCTTGGGAGGAACTCATCAGGGCGTTAGATATGGAATGGAAAATAACAGAAGGTGAAGCTATAGATAGGCCAGTAAGGGAAATTGTAAGATTAAAAGCACTAAGAAAAGAGTAATATTCAGAATCAGTCCTCCCATTTCATGATAGAGCAAAATGGGAGGGCATTGTCATTGATACCTATTATGAAAATGTGTTGCCAATTGATTGGCAGCTGCCATTCCAGTATATAAGGAGCCTTGCATCCAAGCATGTTTGGTTGATACATGCTCTCCTGCAAAATAAACCCTATGATTAAATTCTGGCTGCAGCATCTCGTAGGCGAATAATGGTTTCTGACCTGGACCGGTCTGAGCAAAAGCACCCCGGTTATATTTTTCATTATTCCAAATAACAGACTTAGAATCTTCTACAATGGAATTCAGAAATCCTCTTGGCAATCCGTGTACGTCTTCTATATTCTCTCTTACCAGTCCATATCTGAGTGGGTCCTTCATATTTCCTACTCTTGTTGCATTTAGATGATAATTATAGGAGGCTACTAATACGCCAGGTTCATTGGGTGAACAAGCTGCCTTTTCTGAACAAGCAATATGGTCACTAGGGTAGAAGATATATTGAATGGGCAGGTCTGTTTGAGAAAATCCTCCCACTATTCTGCCATAATCGGTATCTTGTTCCCAGAAACGATTGTTACACATAAATAATGTTTTTTGGGAATTCAAATAACTTAATTCAAGAATAGCCTGCATCTTAAGGTTATTAAATAATGGTTTGATTTCAACCTCTCGTAAACAGGAATAGGGAATAGCACATACAACATAATCAAATTCTTCTGTAGTTTTTGTTAAATCACTTACATTCTGAAAATCTAGTCTTACTTTATCACTATTTTCCCCTTGATACATACCAGTAACATTCTGTCCGAATTGATATGTAACA
>DALYNO010000480.1:0-3184 GCA_031975295.1 Anaerocolumna sp.
ATAATAGACAGGACCTTTTACGTGGTATTCATGTTTCAAGGCGAATAACAATTGATGGAGCACTACCTTTTGAGGAAATGTCTGACTATGCCTTTGGATACAGCCAGAAATGGAAAGAAGATGTGTTATCCGATGAAAATGGAGAGGCTTATGGGTTTTATCTGGAAGAGGGTAAGCATAATATTCGCATGGAAGTTGTTCTTGGTGAATTTTCTGAAGTAGTCGGACTTGTGGAGGATTCGGTACAACAGCTTAACAGTATATATAGACAGGTAATTAAAGTAATTGGTGTAAAACCTGATACATATAGGGACTATCAACTTGCCAGTGTATTACCAGAGTTAAATGCCAGATTAGTTGAAGCAAGAGATACCTTGAATCAGGCTCTTGCAATTTTAGAAGCAGTAGCTGGTAAAAACACAGATAAAAAAGCAGTACTTTTAACTATGAGAGATCAGCTTAATGATTTAATTGAAGATGAAGAGTATTTTGTAAGGGTAATTACATCTTATAAAATTAATGTAAGAGCATTGGGCAACTGGATAACGGGAGTTATTAGTCAACCTTTACAAATAGACCGCATTCATATTTATTCACCTGATGAAAAAATTACTTATGACAACAATTCTATATTTGACAGAATTTTATTTGAACTGAAAAGGTTGTACTACTCCTTTGTAATAGACTATAACCGTATTGGCAGTGTTTCAGATGATGCAGAGGTGGAAGGGCAGACGATTACTTTATGGGTAGGTTCAGGACGGGATCAGGCAAATGTTATTAAGTCTCTTATTGACGAGAGTTTTACCAATGAAACAGGAATTGGTGTTAATGTACAGCTGGTTGATATGTCCACCTTGTTAAAGGCCACTCTTGTGGGAGAAGGACCGGATGTGGCGATTCAAGTTGCCAATACCAATGGTATAGCGGGTGCGGTATTAACGACAGGAAATGATACGCCAGTCAACTATGGTATTAGAAATGCAGTATTGGACTTAACACAATTTAGTGATGCAAATGAAATTCTATCAAGATTTAGTGAAGCAGCAACCACTCAATTTACCTATGATGGTGCTGTATATGGGTTGCCAGAAACCATAACCTATCCTGTTATGTTCTTCAGAAAAGATATTTTGGCAGAGATTGGACTTGATATTCCCAGAACCTGGGATGAGGTAAAAGTAGCCATGGCTGTACTTGCCAAAAACCAGATGGAATTTGGTATGTTACCTACAGAGCAGCTCTTTGCTTCCATGTTATATCAGAATGGTGGCAGTTATTACACCCAGGGGGGTATGGCATCGGCTCTGGATTCTGATATTGGGGTTAATACGTTTAAGGATTTTTGCGAGTATTATACAGACTATAAACAGGATAAAGAAACCAGCGTAGAGGAACGTTTCCGTACAGGTGAATGCCCGCTTATGATTGCGGATTACACCACATACAATAATTTTGCAGTATCAGCACCGGATATCGCTGGCCTTTGGAGTTTTACCCAGATACCGGGTACGAAAAGAACAGATGGTATGATTGATTACTCTGTTGCAAGTACCGGCCTTGCCAGCATGATTATGGCAGAGACTAAAAATGTGGATGGAAGTTGGGCGTTCTTAAAGTGGTGGACCAGTGAAGAAACCCAGACCCAGTATGGTCGTGAAATGGAGGGACTTATGGGTTCTGCCGCACGTGTTCCTACAGCTAACTATGAAGCCTTTTTAAATATGCCATGGCCAGTAGAGGACTTTCAATCTTTAAAGGAATCCATGGAATGGGTTAAGGGAATTCCACAGATTCCAGGAGGTTATTATTCCTGGCGAAATGTTTATAATGCCTTTTTTAAGGTGGTAACCAATACGGATACAGCATTACCAAGAGAAGAACTGATGGATAAGGTTATCTATATTAATGCTGAAATTACCTATAAACGCGATGAGTTAGAACTGGATGCCGGGAAAAAGTAATGGAGGAGAAGAGATGGCTGAGTACGGAAATACTTCCGAAGTAAATATATCCAAGGAAGCTTTAAAAATAGCTAAAAAACAAGGAGAATTGGGATATCGAATTAAAAAAAGTAAAGTTTCATATCTAATGCTTGCTCCTTACTTTATTTTGTTTTTCTTTTTCACCATATTGCCAGTAGTAATGAGTGTAGCCTTTAGCTTTACCTATTACAATATGTTAGAGATGCCTGAATTTATAGGATGGAAGAATTACATAAAACTATTTTTTGAGGATGATATCTTTTTAAAATCTCTAAAAAATACATTGATCTTGGCAGTTATTACAGGACCTGTTAGTTACTTTTTATGTTTATTGTTTGCGTGGATCATAAATGAATTTAAAGGTTGGCTGCGGGCTTTTTTAACATTGATATTTTACGCACCAAGTATTTGTGGTAATGCTTATGTTGTATGGGCATTGATTTTATCTGGAGATCGATACGGTTACCTGAATGGTTTCTTAATGGATCTTGGTGTTTTAGATCAGGCAATAATTTGGATGAAGACAGAAAAATGGGTACTGCCATTTTTGATTGTAGTACAGTTATGGTTAAGTCTTGGAACAGGATTTCTAGCTTTCATTGCAGGTCTGCAGACCGTGGATAAAACATTGTATGAAGCAGCTGCCCTAGATGGTGTTAAGAACCGCTGGCAGGAATTATGGTTTGTGACACTACCTGCCATGAAACCTCAGCTTATGTTCGGTGCAGTTATGCAGATTACCCAATCCTTTGCTATAGCGGATGTGTCTATCCAACTTGCCGGAAATCCGTCGGTTAACTATTCTGGAACCACTGTAGTAACCCACTTACTAGACTATGGTACGGTGCGTTTTGAAATGGGGTATGCATCAGCCATTGCGTCAGTACTTTTCCTTTTAATGATAGGTACTAATTTGCTGGTACAAAAATTATTAAGGAGGGTTGGAGAATAATGAAAAAGCAGAAAAGGCTGTTTTTCAAGAGGAAAGAAAAAAGGTTGAATCGTTCCATTGCAGGTAATTCAATCCTGTTTGTTATTATGGCTATTTGTGGTGTGGCTATGATACTGCCTCTTGTTATGGTCATCAACAACTTTTTAAAACCTTTGGATGAATTGTATCAGTTTCCACCTAAAATTTTTGTAAAAAATCCTACATTTGAAAATATTACAGATTTGTTCACCATGATGAGTGACTCCTG
>DALYNO010000481.1:0-3183 GCA_031975295.1 Anaerocolumna sp.
TACATAAGTTAGAACCCTGTGAAAAAAATCATTCCAGGTGGTAAAATTACTCAGATAATTAAATACTTCTTTACTATTTGTATGAAAAATATGTGGACCATAGTTATGAATCAATACGCCCTCTTCATTATACGAATCATAAACATTGCCTCCAATATGATTTCTCTTCTCGATAACAAGTACTTTTTCATTTAAACATTCTGCAATTCTTTCAGCAATGGTTAATCCTGCTAAACCTGCTCCTACAACAACATATTTATATTTCATACAATTCTCCTTTTCATTTGGATATATTAATCGCCAGAAAATCCCTATTATATAGGAAAACTAAGATAAACTATAGAGCAATTGCCTATGGTTGTATTTTAGAAAGTAATATAATAAGCCTTCTTTCATTTTAATTTGTCAATAAAATTCTTGTATCATATATGGATAATTTATAATCATCAGTACCCTCAGTGTAAACACATTCATAGGTACGTTCTATCGTATCCTCATTTAAAGCATACGCTTCACTGTTTCGATTGTCATAATCAACAACTATAAAACGTATCTTGTTCTGCTTTATTAGATTATCAAGTTCTTCTTTTGTAGACGCCTCATACATTTCTTTAACCAGTAAGTCTCTGCCAGGTGTATCATAACCTGCCGACCAGCCATAATATTGCCAGCCTTCAAATAACATTCCGCCCCCTAATACAATTTGATTCAAGGAATAATTAGAGGTTAAATAGATATCCTTGGAATCAGAATTTTTCTCCACCCATTTGGTAAGTTCACTATCCATACTTAAAACTATTGCATTTTGTGGATTATTTTGTTTTAGAAGCACATAAAAATCATAAATACCTGAGGTTGTCATTAATATTACAATTAAAATTACGCCAAACCTCATAACCAGATTTCTGCGATTTAAAAGTCTGACTAAATAATCACTTATCATGATACCAAGGAGCATAACACTCATCATCAAAAATTTATGGTTCACTGTAACATCTACTGTAAGTGAAAGGGTAAAAGTTAGAATCAAAGGCATTAAAAAGCAAACTGTTAAATATCTCTTAAGTCCGCTATGAACCAAAAATGCGGCAAACAAGACAAAAGGTAATATACCTAATAATCTAATCAGGTAATCCGCCACTCCAAAGATTGTTTTATTCTCAGCAATAAAGCCAAAGAAATACGTCGGATTTACTGCCTTTCCATGAATAAAAAATCCGGATTGTAAAAAAGTTAATATCACTGCTATTACAGCACTTACTAGAAGCTCCATTCTTCTCTCACAGCAGATTCCCACTAAGAATAGCATTGCAAGAGTAGCAATAAGTACTGACCCATTCCAAAAAGCTATCATTCCAAGGATAAGACCTGCACCAAGGGCTAACCTAATATCTTTTAATACCCAGGCTTGCTTATTTAAGAGAAATTGCCCTGTAAATGCTTTCAGGCTTTTCCCCCCTCTTAGTCTATCAAACATGTTATATAAGTGGGGTAAAAATAATAGCATAACCAAAAGCATAATTCCTAAAGAAAAAGCAAGATGTCGCTGATTACAATACACATTTAGATTAAACAATCCCCAGCTTTCATTGGGCGTATCACCAATAAAGGTTGTATTGGATTTTAGCACTTGTATCATACTGGTTCCCTTGGGAACCTGAGATAAAAAAGTAAACAAACTTTTAGAACTGCGAAAAGCAAAAAATAAACAAGTTAGATAACCTGCCCTTTTTTGACCTGAAACCTTAACACTTAGTACATATAAAAGCATAAATGCCCCTATAAAACTCAACATACTGGGTATGTTAAAGGCAAAATCAAGTGGAAGGCCTAAATACTCTAAATTTCCTACCATAAACAGAAACATAAAATGATATCTGATATCTTCCCCTGCAAAGTGGGAATACCACGTAGGAAAATTATTCCCCGCTGAAAAGGAGCGAATCATACCTAAGTGGGGAGAAAAATCACCAAAAACTGATAAACCAACATACAGCTTATCCCCTTTTATAAAAAATGTACTAAACATTAGTACAAAAGCCAGTAAGAAGACACTTAGTATAAATAGCCACTCCAATGGAGATACAGAAGATGCATTGACTCTTTTTGTAATATTAGGTTCCTCTGTCTTTTGGCTATTGCCTTTATATTTCCTGATGCCGATTAAAATGAAAATAAGGAATAGTATAAAAAATATTGGAAGGCCTATCAAGTTTGCTCTGAATAAGGGCTCCTCTTTGCTTCCGATAAAATATGCCAGTAAATACGTTGTCCAAGTTAATATTAAAGAACCAGTATAATACCATGCTGGCAACAGCACGAAATAAGGGGATAATGTTAACTTTTTTCCATCAAAAGATTGGGCTGTCACCTTCTTTAATCCTGGAAAAAATATAGTGCAAAAACCATAACCAGTTAAGAAGCAAAGGAATATATATAGCAATCCTGCCATTACTCCTCACCTCCTTTAATCGTTTCGGCAATGAGGTATCTTGGTCTTGCTTTTACTTCATGATAAATTTTACTTATATAGATACCTATAATACCAAGGCTTACCATAACAGAACTACCTATCACCAATAATAAAAGTATTACTGTGGTAAAGCCGTTTAGGGCTTGCCCTGATAATTTCATATAGATGGTTTGTATGCCGATTATGAGAAACGCCAAAAACATCAGCAGACCCATAGCTGTTATAAAATGAAGGGGAATGGTAGTATAGGAAGTGATAGCACCAATTGCTAACTTTAACAGCCTGATTGGAGACCACTTACTTTTTCCTTCCACACGTTTGGCAACATCAAATTCGATCTTTTTTCTCTTAAAGCCCACCCAGGCAGACATTCCTCTAAAAAATGTAGTACGCTCCGGCATTTGCTTCCAGGCTTCTATTACTTTTTGATCCAATAATTTAAAATCTGAGGCATCACTTATGTCAATTCTTGAGGTTCGAAATATAAGTTTATAAAAAACCCTTGCACTAAGGTGATATAAAAATCCTTCCCTGCCTCTGCTTTTCTTAACACCTTCAACTACTTCAATTCCTTCATCTCTCCAAATGTTAAACATCTGTGGAATTATTTCCGGCGGATGCTGTAAGTCACCATCCATAATAACTGCTGCCGGTGTATCTACCAGATCAAGACCTGCAGCAGTTATTATGGATGGTGACTTACAGCATCC
>DALYNO010000482.1:0-3166 GCA_031975295.1 Anaerocolumna sp.
TTGTGCAAATTGCCATCGTAATATAAAAAGTAGGGCATTTGTCGGGCGACTCATAGTATGATACCTGGGTCAAAAAGCTCAACCTAAACACTTCATAAGCATTTTGCATAAACAAAAAAAATGAATGCGCCTATGGAAATGCATTAGAAGACCTTTTCACTGTGAATTTGTGTTATATGATGAAACAGATTTGTCTGAGCAAAGAGCGTTATCTGTTTCATAATTGGTTAACAAACATCTTGGATGTAATATGAATTGGGCTATTTAACCCCAACTATGCGAACATTATTGTATCTATGGACTGTTCATAAGTAAAATACGTACAAGAATGACAGTTAATGAAAAAGCGTTATTGTTACTGGCCCTACCAAACCTGATGGGAGACTTTTATGGCTGATTTTATTGGCAAGTGTGTTCTTAACCTCTACCTCTAATTTATTGCTGCCCTCTATCAGATATTCGGTAACATCAATTGCATAAGGAGACCACATCAGTACACCAACTGCTCTATCATTTATCTTAATATCTGCAATTTCATAAACCTCTCCTAAGTTAAGCTCTGCTTTATAGTCATCGGCCAGCTTATCAATTAGGAAATGATTTGTGTAGTATCCACTTCCTGAAAAGTGCTCCATTCCTTCTATGAAGGTCCAGTTTGTTAAGGTTTCTAATGTATTGTTTCTATTCATAGAAAATTGAATATTCCAATTGTGCTCTAACTTGATTTCATTAAGAACCTGACTATCCACCTTAGAACATATTTCTGGTTTATCATTTGGGTTCACAAATAATAAAACGCTCTCTCTTCTGCCAACCCGCAAATCAATATCCATATAGGTGTCACCAACTTCAGTAACCATATCTGCCTTCTGTACAGTACCATCCCACGCATCCCATTTCTCCAGCCTACCTACTGTATATAATCTTGCGTTTGTATGAATTTCTTCTTCCCCTTCATTAACAAATATATAAAACTCATATCCCGATTTGTTTATATGACTCATTCTTAAATTCTTAACTTTGGGTTCACAAGCAACATCTCTTGCACCACTCTCTTTAAGGGTGTTTATTAAATCCGATAATGAATTTACATACTCTATACCTTTTAAATTCTCCAGGTGAGTACTATTTGAATTAGAATCCTTTCCAGTGTATAGAATCACCTTACCACCAGTTTCTACGAATATATTAATTTTCTTAGCTGTTATTTCATCTATAAGCTCAGCATCTTCAATTAATAATACATCATAGACCTGATTTGCTATATTTATAGAAGAATTCTCTATAAAGCAACTATTTGTTATAAATAATTCTTTCTCTAAATAATTAAATTCAATTTGATTTTCATACAGTGGCTTCACTATTTGCCAAGGTAAGCCATGACCTTCACAAAGAACCGAGACTCTAGTAAGATTAAAACTATCTGTTAAAACATAACTCATTCGCTTCATATAATCTGAAATTTGATTATAATAAGGCCACCATATGTTGTTTGGACCCACATCCGGTGGTCTCTCCCCTACTCTTCTTGGTCCATCTATCGAATAAAAAAAGGCATGGGGATATAATAAGTTAACACCTCGTACAAATAGCCAATCCATATACCACTTCATATCCTCTGCAGAAAAAGACCACTCTACGCCATCTCTTCCACAGCAGGCAAAGCACTCATTTCCATTTCTTCTAATGCCTCTGTGTCTTGCACTATCAGAGCTGCATTTCGCCATGGTACTATGTTCCCCATTTATAGCAAGTCCCTTCTCAGGTGCTACCCATCTCCAAACTACATCCTGAGCTGGTATGTGAAAATACTTTAAAAACCCAATATCATCACTACTATGAGGATGTCCTGTTAGTGCAATACCATGTTCTGCACACCAGTTTTGAATAGGTTTATAATATGTCTCTTCCATTCTCTTATCTAATGTTTCTTCATATTTTTTCCTTACATGAGAAGCTAAATTATTAGCCTCAAACCACAACAGAGGTAAATCTTTCTCCTTATTCCCATTTGATATGTAATACGCTAAGAATCCACTGGTCCAAGGTTTAAGATCAGGGCTGCTTCCCCTTCCAAGTAAACTAGGCTCATCTGTAAACATACCAATTATAGTATTTCCAAAATAGTCTTTAAGTACCTCATAATATCTATCATGGGTTAATCTAATAAATTCTTCCATAGCCTTCTTATTTAGTAAATCACCCGCAGGAGGTGGGTTAGATTCCCCGTCATCTTCTCCAAAATGGATTCCTCGTATGGTGCCCTTTGAAAATACTTCTGTAAATACTAAAACAGACCATTCATTACTATCTATAGGGTTAAAATCAATTACATTCTCCTCCATTGATAATTTTGTAAGAGTCTCAGGTATAATTTCTTTTTCACTCAATTTTTTCACTGCCCAAATTGAGATTACTTTCTCTGCATCCAATTTACTTAAAGTAATATTTATACCACTCTCACATTTATATTCCGTCATTTTTAATGCTTTACTTCCATAGTCAGGATTACATTTAACTACCATGCCATGGGCAGAACCTGAAGGGTACATGGCTTCGTCATACAATACTACCTTCATTTTCAGGCTATCTGCTTTTCTAACAGCACAGGTTACATATTCCATAAATTTATCAGATAAATACTCTATTTCCTTTGGTATACCAATCCTTGGATGAATAACAAATCCTCTTACTCCTTTTTCATAAAAGCTATCAATTTGTTTTGTAATCTCCTCTTCATTTAAATTATCATTCCAAAACCAAAAAGGAAGGGGGCTATATTCATCCTCTGGGTTTAAAAACTTATATTTTAATTCTTCTATCAAAATAAACTCCTTTCCAACCAATTACTTAATAGGTCCTTATACATTCTAAATTTATTATATATCAAAAAATATATATTATATTGTACAAATTATGATTTTTACTCCTCTTTTCTACATATTTTGATTTACTATTTTAAAAAACCTGATACAATATTAGTAACCGATTGAAATAGTATTTTCAGTAAAAACCCAGCAACTAAATTGAGGGATACTTATGTATAAAGAAAAGATATATCACACTAGCAGAAGCAAAGGATTTTTTATAGATTATATTAAAAGAATGACCCCCTATCAAATGGAATGTAAACACTACCACAATCAATATGAAATATATTATCTTA
>DALYNO010000483.1:0-2820 GCA_031975295.1 Anaerocolumna sp.
AATAAATGAAGAAAGTATTGAACAGTTTAATGATACTCTGGTATACTATGATTTGGATGAGGATATCCTTGAAGAACTTGAGAGTGGCGCTGACACAACAGAATCCTTATCTAAGGAAGAGGAACTTCATAACAGGAATACTGAAAATGAAAACAGAATATATGACGATGGTTTAAATGAACAAGTTGTATGCTATTCTAGTGATAGTGACAATTTGACTCACCTAAAGTAAGCAATCTAAATTAAGTTCTTAGTTCTTAAGTTAATTGCAAAACAGTATCGTTTACCTAACTAAGTTCTGTTTGAAAGGAGATTAAATGGAGAAAGAAAAAACTGAGTTAATAAAGAGAAAACTTCTTATTACTGTAGTTGATTATATAAAGGAAAAACAGTTAACTGATATGTATTTAGCTAATCATATTCCCTTGAGTTTTGTAACACATGGGCATGGAACAGCTAATTCTGATATTTTAGATTATTTAGGACTTGGTGAAACGAAGAAAAATGTTACATTTAGTATTGTAGCGGAAAATAAACTACAAACTATCTTTTCCCAACTTGAAAAAAATATGCATTTAAACCAACATGGTAACGGTGTGGCTTTTACATTGCCCTTATCCTGTATTAGTAATGTTTTAACATGTTTAGATGAAAATAATACACAGGAATGCAATGTAGGGAAGGTGTGCGAGGAGAACGTCATGAAATCTGAAAGAATATATGAGTTAATCATAGTAATAGTAACGCAAGGATATAAAGAGCAGACCATGGAAGCGGCTAAAGCAGCTGGTGCTAAAGGTGGAACAGTAGTACACACCAAGGGTATTGGAAGTCCAGAAGCTGCTAAATTCCTGGAGATAACAGTTCAACCTGAAAAAGAATTAATTTTAATTCTTGCCAAACGTGAACTAAAGTCTGAAATAATGGGAAGCATTAATAAAGCAGTTGGTATGAATACTAAGGCAAAAGGTATTATGTTTTCTGTTCCAGTGGATGAAGCAATCGGTTTGGATGTAGAATTTTAGTTAATAATCAGACCATTTACGAATAATCTTAATTAGGTATTATAACTTGACCTAATTATATGGTTATTTAGTAGATGGTTTTATTATTTATGTTTCAGCAAATTATGTGAATCAATGTATAAAAACAGTCGACTAAATTACAATTATACGTTATACTTAGATGTCTATTGATTAACGTATTTTGAAAGGACTATAAATGATAAAAGATTATTTGCCCATTAGCAGGGAAGATATGGATAATAGAGGATGGGATCAATGTGATTTCGTCTATTTAACAGGAGATGCTTATGTTGACCATCATTCCTTTGGTCCGGCTATCATAAGCAGGGTATTAGAAAGCCACGGTTATAAAGTGGGTATAATACCTCAGCCTGATTGGAAAAATAGTGAAAGTATAACTATACTTGGAACACCTAGATTGGGATTCTTAGTAAGTGGCGGGAATATGGATACCATGGTAAACCATTATACCGTTGCAAAAAAGAAAAGACAGCAAGATGCTTACTCACCTGGTGGAGTTATGGGTAAAAGACCGGATAGAGCTACTATTGTATATTGTAATTTAATACGTAAAGTATACAAAAATATTCCTATTGTGATAGGTGGAATTGAAGCCAGCCTTAGGCGATTGGGGCATTATGATTATTGGAGTGACACTGTAAAACGTTCAATTTTATTAGACTCACAGGCTGACATTATATCCTATGGTATGGGAGAACATTCAATTGTCGAAATAGCAGATGCTTTAAATAGTGGCATTGATGTGAAAGATGTTACTTTTATAGATGGTACAGTTTATAAGGCTACAGACTTATCCTCTGTGTATGATGGAGTAAATTTACCTGATTTTGATACTATATTAAATAGTAAAAAGGAATTTGCCAAAAGCTTTTATGTTCAATATACCAATACTGATCCTTACAGTGGAAAACGATTGGTTGAAAAGTATAAAGAGAATGAATATATTGTACAGAATCCACCAGCCAAACCTTTAACACAGGCTGAAATGGATAGAGTATATGCCCTGCCTTTTATGAGAGATTACCATCCCTCCTATATTGAGCAAGGTGGGATACCAGCCATAGAAGAACTGAAATTTAGTTTAACCAGTAACAGAGGATGTTTTGGCGGTTGTAGTTTCTGTGCATTAACCTTCCATCAAGGAAGAATAATACAAACCAGAAGTCATGAATCAATTCTTGCAGAAGCTGGCAATTTAGTATGGGACAAAGATTTTAAAGGTTATATTAATGATGTTGGCGGTCCAACAGCTAACTTCCGTCATACTGCTTGCGAGAAGCAAAATACCAAAGGGGCATGTGTGAATAAACAATGTTTATTTCCAACTCCATGTAAAAATCTAAAAATTGATCATGATGATTATTTATCTTTATTAAGAAAACTCAGAGCTCTTCCCAATGTTAAAAAGGTGTTTATTCGCTCAGGCATCAGGTTTGATTACCTGATTCAGGATAAGGATAATACATTTATGGAGGAACTTTGCGAGCATCATGTAAGCGGACAACTAAAAGTTGCACCAGAGCATATTAGTGATAAAGTATTAGATTTAATGGGTAAACCAAAGAATGCAGTCTATACTGAGTTTATTAAACGATACAAGAAAACCAATGAAAAATTAAAGAAAAATCAATTTGTAGTGCCTTATCTGATGTCCTCTCATCCAGGTTCGTCTATGAAAGAAGCAATTGAACTAGCAGAGTATTTAAGGGATTTAGGTTATATGCCGGAGCAGGTGCAGGATTTTTATCCTACTCCTTCAACCATTTCAACCTGC
>DALYNO010000483.1:2830-3164 GCA_031975295.1 Anaerocolumna sp.
ATATTATACTGGTCTGGATCCTAAAACCTTACAACCTGTATATACGCCTAAGACACCTCATGAAAAAGCAATGCAAAGGGCTCTGATACAGTATCGTAATCCCAAAAATTACGAATTGGTAGTAGAAGCATTAACTTCTGCTAATCGAACTGATTTAATTGGATTTGATAAACATTGTTTAATTAGGCCGAGAAATAATGGATATTACCGTGGTGAGAGAAAATCAACAGATCAGAAAACCAATGATTCAGGTAGAAACAGAGGTAAATCTGATTCCAATAGAAATGCAGCAGGAAAATCTACTACAAATAGATCTGCTACAGGCAGACCAGCG
>DALYNO010000484.1:0-1093 GCA_031975295.1 Anaerocolumna sp.
ATATATGGGATCAGTCCATTGATAGCGAGAATTATCCAGAAGGTATTTTTTATGGTACTGAATACTCAAGTGAAGAAATTAATAGGGCTTTAAATAGTAATAATCCTTATGACATAGTACCGTCAAAAGATGAGATTGGCCAAGGAACTGCCATGGCAAGTATTTCAGCTGGTTATCAAATAGCCGAACAAGGATTTTCTGGTGTTTCTACGGATGCTTCCCTTATCGTAGTTAAATTAAAGCCAGCAAAAACATATCTCAGAGATTTTTATGGCATTCCTGATGAAGCAGTGTGTTATCAGGTAAATGATATTATGATGGGAATAGAGTATTTAATCAATCAAGCTAAAAAGTTACAAAGTCCCATTGCTATTTGCATTGGTGTAGCTTCCTCCCAGGGATCACACAAGGGAGAAGATATATTTAGTAATTATCTGGTGGAGAATGGAAATAGAACAGGGGTTGCAATTGTAGTAGCAGGGGGGAATGAAGGTGACCAAAAACATCATTACTACGGAGAGATTAGCCCGCCAAAGATTTATGACATAGCTGAGCTCCATGTTGGCAAACAAGATAAGTATTTCACTATGGAATTATGGGGGCAATTGCCGAATCTGTTAACTGTTGAAATATACTCCCCCAGAGGAGTCTTACTACACGAACTGCAGCCTGAATTTTCAGGTCAGAAAAACATGACACTTCAGTATGAAAATACCACAATTCATGTTGATTCGTATATTAGTGAAACATATTCAGAAGAACAACTTATCATGTTTAGATTTAGAAATATAAAAGAAGGAGTTTGGAGATTTCGTATTTCCGGAACTAGGGATTTAATCAGTTCTTTTCACATTTGGCTGCCTATAACGAATTTCATTTCAACAGAAACGTATTTTTTAAGACCTAATCAATATACAACCCTATCTATTCCCGGTAATGCAATGAATACAATTGCAATTGCCTCTTATGACCCTGTTAACCGTATCATTGCATATAGCTCTGGAAGAGGATTTACTTCAATAAACCTGCCTAAACCCGATGTAACGGCGCCGGGGGTAAATATATTAGCGCCTGCTCTAAATAATTCTTTTGA
>DALYNO010000484.1:1103-2253 GCA_031975295.1 Anaerocolumna sp.
CTGGAACCAGTCTGGCAGCTGCTTATGCAACTGGTGTAACAGTTGGGTTACTGGAATGGGGCATTGTAAGAGGATATTTTCCCTCAATGAATAGTATGATTGCCAGATATTTTCTAACCAACTCAGCAACAAGAAGTCCTGATAGATCCTATCCAAATCCGGAATGGGGATTTGGCCTTATAGAATGACTGGAATGGAAAATATTTCTTGACTAACCTATAAACTCATATTATGATTAAATTAAATATATCGGATGAAGGATTTGGGAGAGACTGTATTGATACAGCGCCGAAGGTGATTCGCAATAACTCTCAGGCAAAAGGACCATTTCTGGACGATACTCTGGAAAGCGAAATGACACCGACGAAGCAACTCTATGTAGAGGAATCTTTCAGGTAAAGAAACAGAGGCGTATTGATTTATTCAGTACGTCTTTTTTTATTGTATAAAAAAATTCCGAATTTCCTATACAATAAAAAGCCTGATACACCCTAATCCGAATAGGCGTTTTTAACAATAATAAATATTTTATAGGAGGATGTATGGAGAAAAAGACACCACTTTATGATTGTCATGTAAATCAAAAAGGTAAGTTAGTTCCATTTGCAGGATATTTGCTTCCTGTGCAATACGAAACGGGCGTTATAGCAGAACATATGGCTGTAAGGCAAAATGCTGGATTGTTTGATGTATCCCATATGGGGGAGGTTTTAATTACAGGTAAAAATGCGCTAGAATTTTTACAACGGTTATTAACCAATGATTTTTCCACTATGAATATTGGCGGGGTAAAGTATAGCCCCATGTGTTATGAAAATGGCGGAGTTGTAGACGATTTATTGGTATATAAACAAGCAGAAGATAAATATCTTTTAGTTGTGAATGCGTCTAATCTTCAAAAGGATGTAGAATGGATAAAAAGTAAGTTATATGGCGAGGTATATATGGAGGATATCTCCCAAAGCATAGCGCAGATTGCTATACAGGGGCCTAAAGCAGAAGAAATACTGAGGACGTTAACAAAGGATGAGAATATTCCAGGCAAATATTATACTTTCAAGGAGAACTGCCCGGTATGCGGCATCCAGGTACTTATATCACGAACAGGATATACGGGGGAAGATGGTTTTGAAATCTATATGGATAACAA
>DALYNO010000484.1:2263-3164 GCA_031975295.1 Anaerocolumna sp.
CCTCTTTATTGTGGGAGACTTTGTTAGAAAAGGGAAAGGACATGGGATTACTTCCATGTGGACTTGGAGCAAGAGATACGTTACGACTTGAAGCTTCCATGCCGTTATACGGCCATGAAATGGATGAGACCATTACTCCTTTAGAGACTGGTTTGGATTTTGCAGTTAAGTTAAAGAAAGAGAATTTTATTGGAAAAGAGGCAATGATTTCTAATAAGTCCACCAGAAAAAGAATTGGTCTTAGAATGATTGATAGAGGAATTGCAAGAGAGAATTGTCCCGTATTTCTAGGTGAAACCTTAATAGGACACACCACTTCTGGTACATTTAGTCCATATTTTGGCTACCCAATTGCAATGGCAATTGTTAGTAGGGAAGAATTATTGGGAGATATTTTTGTGGAGATTAGGGGTAAACGAGTGAAGGCAAGTTTAGTTGATATACCCTTTTATAAAAGGGGTTAAATATAAAATTGCTGCATGGAAAAAAACTATAGAATAATGGAGGATTTGTTATGAGTAAGAAGATGTTATTTACAAGAACCCACGAATGGGTAGAATTTATGGAAGAAGATCTTGTTAGAATTGGGTTAACAGATTATGCGCAACATGAACTAGGAGATTTGGTATTTGTTAATTTGCCTGAAGAGGGTGATGCATTAGAAGAAGGAGAAGCCTTTGCAGATGTAGAGTCGGTTAAAGCAGTTTCTAATGTGTTTAGTCCTGTTACCGGAGTGGTTTTATCTGTTAATGAGGATTTATTAGATCAACCTGAACTGATTAATCATTCTCCCTATGATGCATGGTTATTTGAAGTTGGTGAAATAACGTATAAAGAAGCATTGTTAACGAAAGAAGAATATGAAAAGCTGATTGGGTAAGGAGGAATAGGTATGGGAAGT
>DALYNO010000485.1:0-3160 GCA_031975295.1 Anaerocolumna sp.
GAACTGCCCCCAACGGTTAGAAGAAAATCTAGCGATTGAAAGGGCATATCATCCTGATGTCTCTTTTTGCTCCAAAACATCTATGTTTAAGATCTGTTTGTTTTCTTATTAGGAGGCAGGGTGGAACCACGCACAATTAACTTAACAGGAACGGCACATTTTTGGATGGGGTAAGCGGGGTCTTTTAAAGAAGATAATAAAATATTACTGACCTGTTTACCTATTTCGGGAAAGTCCTGGCTTACTGTTGTAATACCTATCTCCGTTTTCTGGGCCCAAGTCGTATTATCAAAACCACAGATGCTGATATCTTCTGGAACTCTAATATTTAATTCCTTACAAGCTAATATTACAGAATAAGCAACCTGATCATTTTCCGTTTCGATGGCTGTTACACCATTAGCATATAAACGGCTGATCACAGAATTTAGCTGAGGAATACTAGCATGGGAGATGGCGGTATGCTCTGTTAAAAATCCAAGGCCGCTTGCCACGTTGCTCATATTCACCGTCATACCATATTTGCGGAGGGTACATACAAAACCACCGAATCGGTCGCGAACAGATGAAATCTCTTCAATGGACGCATTGGATAAAAAGGCGATATTTTTATGCCCAAGTGAAATAAGATGTTCTGTCAGGAGTTTACCTCCTTCAAAGTTATTTGATACTACATTATGTATATAAGAACAATCATTTGCCTTATCAATGATAACAACTGGTTTTCCGCTAATGACTAAGTTATTTAGAAGGTCTAAGTAGATTTTATTGCTTTTGGGATAGTATACAATACCAGCAATATTTTGCTCTAATAGCTGACGGATGGTGTACTTTTCCTTGGAAGCGTTATCGCTGGTGATATAAATTCCCATAAAATAACCTGCTTTATTAAGGCTGGTGCTGACTTCGGTCACAGTATCAATTAAACCGCCCTTTGCAGTAGCAAAAGGAAGCAAAAAGGCAAATGTATTAGAATCTTGTAATGGGATTGAAACAGTGTTTTTTTTGGAGGTATGCTCTTTGACTACAAAACTTCCCACACCTCTTTTGCGGTATAAAATTCCCTGATGTTCCAAATCTGTTATTGCCCGTTTGGCAGTTATACGACTTACACCGTATTGGAGTGAAAGTTGTTTTTCAGTGCAAATTGGCTCATCATAAGAAAAATTACCGCTTTTTATCTTGTTATAAATATCATCTATAATTATTTCATACAAATTCTTTTTGTTCACTTGATTGTTTTGATTCATTATACCACCTTACCTCATAGGATTATATCATTCTGTAAATATAGTATATCAAAGTTGATATATTGTCAAATACTAGATAAAAAACAAGTTATAACATGATTTTGCGAAAATGAAAATGAATAGACTGGAATGATATATCAATACAAGCTTAAAAAACAGCTGAAATAGGCCAATATAAATGAATATTTACTATAATAAAGCCATATGAGTATGGATTAATATACAAAATATATAAGAAAATTGAAAATGCTAATTGACATATCAAAAAAAACGTGCAATAATATGATATATCAAATTCAAAGAGGAGGCAGCTTGAAGAATATGAAATCAAAGACAGTGAAAAATGGAACAGATAGTAAAAGGCACAAATTATTTGTGGATTTAAAAAATGGGTGGCAGTTATATGTTATGGCTTTGCCGGCAATGGTATTGTTATTTCTGTTTGCGTACATGCCTATGGCCGGCCTTGTAATTGCATTTAAACAATATAATTTCAAACGGGGTATTTGGGGCAGTGAATGGATGAATCCTTTATTTAAGAATTTTGAAATTTTATTTAGAAATAATACAGCTGCCATGTCTGCAATCCGTAATACACTCTTACTTAATATTTTATTCATTTCTGTTGGAACAATTTTTGCCTTGTTACTGGCATTATCCTTAAATGAAATTGCAAATAAGTATATTAAGAAGATTACACAATCCCTTACTTTTCTTCCCTATTTTATATCTACTGTAGTAGTGGGTATATT
This sequence comes from Anaerocolumna sp., assembly GCA_031975295.1. Classification (GTDB taxonomy): domain Bacteria; phylum Bacillota; class Clostridia; order Lachnospirales; family Lachnospiraceae; genus Anaerocolumna. Next base: position 2,003 of record DALYNO010000485.1, read on the forward strand.
TGTAAGCGGATTATTGGGATATGAAAATGGAACTCTTAATAAACTTATTACATTCTTTGGTGGTGAAAAAGTAGCATTTTATCAACATGCAAGTTATTGGCCATTTATTCTGCTTTTTGTTAATATTTGGAAAGGTGCAGGTTATAGTGCTGTTATTTATCTGGCAACACTTAGTGGCATTGATGAATCTTATTATGAAGCGGCGCAGATTGATGGAGCAACCAGATGGCAGCAGATATGGAATATTAGTCTTCCTCTGATGAGACCTACTGTTGTTGTTATGACCTTGCTGGCAGTTGGTAAGATTATGAATGCAGATTTTGGTTTGTTTTATAACATAACAGGAGCTATGCCCATGCTGTACAGTACAACAGACGTTTTAGATACATATATATTCAGGGCATTAAGGCAGACAGGAGATATTGCTATCTCTTCTGCAACAGGGTTCTTCCAGTCCACCATATCCTTTGTTCTTGTTATCGCTTGTAATTGGCTGGCAAGACGGTATGAAAAGGATGCGGCACTTTTCTAAAAACTAACCTTATAATGGAGATCAAAAATGAGAAAAAATAGAATATCAATAGGTAAATTATTAGTTGTTTTATTTGTTATCGCATTTTCCCTGGCATGTCTTTATCCTTTTTTAATGGTTTTAGGGGGATCATTAACAACAGACGCGGAAGCTGCTCAATATGGATTTAGTATAATCCCAAAGGACCCGACCCTTGCGGCATATAAAATGTTATTTGCGAACAAGACAACTATTTTAAATGGTTATAAAGTTACTTTGCTTGTAACGATTTTAGGTACTGCTTTATCAGTGATTATAAATGCAATGATGGGATTTGTGCTATCCAGAAGAAATTTAAGGTTTAAAGGGATTATAAATTTATATGTATTAATCACCATGTTGTTTAACGGCGGTATGGTTCCCTGGTATATTGTCTGCACCAGATACCTCCACTTAAAAGATAATATTTTGGCTTTGATTGTACCGAGTTTGGTAAGTGCCTGGTACATATTCTTAGTTCGTAACTATTTCACAGGGATACCAGATGAAATGTGGGAATCAGCTAAACTTGACGGTGCAAAGGAATTTACCATATTTAGAAAGATTTATTTATCTCTGGCTAAACCGGTTATTGCGACAATTATATT
>DALYNO010000486.1:0-3159 GCA_031975295.1 Anaerocolumna sp.
AACTTCACTTGCATCACAAAATCTCTTAGCTGGTATCTGCTGTCTATAAGCCTCTGCTGCCTCACCAAGAGAATCTAACATATCTGTTATTACAATTCCTGGTGCAATTGCATTGACGCTAATATTATTTTCGATTAACTCTGTACTTAATACGCGGGTAAAAGCAGATACCCCTGTTTTAGTAGCTGTATAACCATAAGATGCAGGTAGATTTTTAACTGCTGATAAGGAACTGATATTAACAATCTTTCCATAATTTTGATTGATCATGTAAGGTGATACTAGTTGGCAGATGTTAAACAGACCAGTTAAGTTTGTATTTAAAACATCGTTCCAATCCTTTTGGCTCATATTGGTAATTGTGTTATAACGAACCACACCTGCATTGTTGATTAATATATCAATCCTTCCAAACTTTTCAATAGTAAAAGCAACCATAGCCTCTATCTCTTCCCTATGAGCAATATCACACTTAAATGCATAAGCCGTTCTTCCAAGGCTTTTAATCTCTTCCACTACCTCATTGGCTGCAGCTTCGTTACTTACATAGTTTACAACTACATCCGCACCTTCCTGCGCTAGCTTAAGTGCAATTGCCTTACCAATCCCTCTTGATGCGCCTGTTACTAATGCTACTTTTCCTTCTAACATTGTTCTTCCTCCTTTGAATAAATATTATTAATTCTGCTTTTGAAGTGCCTTCAACCGATCTCCATTTGGAGCAGCTTCACTGCCATCCGTTATTAACTCAACAACGACAGGACCATCTATATTCTTTAAGAATTCAGTCAGATTGTCCATTTGACTTATATCACTGATTTCCATGGTTTTTATTCCAGCTGCAGCAAGCATATTTGATATACTAATTCTCTCTTGCTTAAATCCTTTTACAACTCTTTCAAATAAGAATTGATGCCCATGTTCCACAAATCCCAACATTGCATTATTGATAATAAAATACACAATAGGTAAATGGTATTCTTTGGCTGTAAAGATTTCCATACCATTCATAAAGAAATCCCCGTCTCCCGCAAATACAGCTACCCTTCTGGAGGAATCTACTACTTGTACACCAACTGCACCGCCTATGGAACAACCCATAGCTGCGTAATTCAGATTTGTTTCAAAATCACCACCTGAAGGTATGGATAAATACTTAAACACGAAATTCATGAATTCTCCCATGTCAGACATATAGTAGGTGTCTTGCGGCATAAATTCCGGAATTTTTAGTACAAATTCTCTGAGGCTAAGTCCAGTATTGTTTTTTTCTACTGTTTTGTTAATTTCAGGTTTTTGAAATCCAATATCTTCCCTGGCTGCTACATGATGTAACAGATAATCAAGGGCATACTTTAAATCCATACAAATCCTTACATCTGTATCATATACCTTTCCTAGCTCTCGTTTATCCCAATCAATATGTATTACTTTTTTACCTTCTACTAATGCTTTACTAAAGTTACTAGTAGCATTTTCACCAAGACTTGTACCAAGAACCAGTAAACAATCTGTTGCCTTATCATTTACATATTCACTAGCCGCATCCGTACTTGCAAATCCATAGTTGCCAAGGTTAAATAAAAAGTCTGATGGGATTACACCCTTTCCCTCTGGTGTAGTTATAATTGGCCATTGCAGATGGTGACTTAATTCCATAATTTCCTTAGAAAATCCTCTGGCACCTTTCCCTACCATGATTAAACCCTTCTTGGCATTTTCAATCAGAGTGATCGCTTCACCATTAAATTCTTCATAAGCTTCTTTACTTTGGTATACTGCCTCAAATGTTGGCATCTCACCATCTAACTTGGTTAATTGAATATCTATTGGGATTGATAAATGTACAGGTCCTTTGGGTACTGTGTTTGCCAGCTTCACTGCCTGCGCTAACTCAGACATTACCTCTTCTTCCTTTAAGATCGTTTTACTGTACTTCGTTATTGGTTTTAAAATATCTTCTGTGTTAAGTTCTTGAATAGCACCTTTTCCTATCTGCCATCTATGAACATACCCTGTTATAATTAAAACTGGAGCTTTCGCTCTATACGCATCCCCTATACCGTTAACCATGTTGTTTGCTCCAACACCGCCTGCACCTAAACAAACTGCCATTTTACCAGTAACACTGGCATATCTTGCAGCCATATATGCTGCGCCGCCTTCATTTTTAGCAACAATGGCTTTTATATCCACATCATTTAATGCATCGAAAAGAGGACTGATTGTCCCTGCTGGTATACCAAATAAACAATCTACTCCAGCTGTTTTTAAATATTCTAGAATTGCGCCTGAAATTCTCATGCGTAAAGTCCCCTTAAAATTTTAATATTCATTCTGCAAATAATTATTTGCTAATTCGCAGCATTTTTTCATTTCTTCTTCAGTGAACTTATGAAGTTCTCCAATGGAAGCGATACATATTATTGCTTTTACTTCTTCTTGCCTTACTACTGGTATAATCATAATACTCTTTATACCAAAAAGAAAAAAAGCATCCGCTGACCTTGTGTCATTGTCAATGTCATATATTTCAATCGGTTGCTTTTTATCAGTGATTTCTCTTAATATGTAAGTATCCTTTACATAGACAGGATTTTGTCCATGTACTGTCTTCCACTTTTCAATTCCTAAAATGTCTGTTTGTGTTTTGTAAAAGGGGTTTAAGCGTCCCTCGGCTATTCTGTGATAGCCTACATCCTTTACAGTGGTTATTTTAGTGATTTCTTCAAATAGTTCCTTAAGTACTCTTTCCTCCATCTTACGTCTCCTTCCCAAGTTAGTAGTGGTTACAACCATACAACTTACCAATAAATACTGATATATGGGTAATTATGTATGAGCTCAATTAAAGATTAACACATAATAAAATATAAGTAAAGACTGACTTCGACACCAAAATATATAATACTACAGCGAATTTCCCAATTATGCCATTGTTATTTGTCAATTTAAGTCGCATTATCTGTTGGTAATCTATTACATGTATTTTTATAAATTGTTTTAATTTGTAAATACCTTTTTCCATTTTATGTATGATATTTTTTACAATAAATCATTGGATTTATAAGGATTATAAGAGAACCAAATTTTTAAGGTGATCTAAGAAAATAAGAAACGGAATATTTTAATAATTATTCATATAAGATTATATATACT
>DALYNO010000487.1:0-3130 GCA_031975295.1 Anaerocolumna sp.
AGTTAAAGGTTACCATACATTGATACTGATTCCAGATATTAACCATACGGTCTAGTTTATCTTCACTGGAACGAATTTGGTATCTGGATAATAAATCTTCCCAATATACTCTTAATTCTTCAAAAGCTTCATCCACTGCTTTTGCTGTACTATATTTAGCAATCATTTCTTCTGCTTTTGTTTTATTAATTACATTCTTACTTTCCCATTTATCTTCTAAAGGATTTTCAACATAACCTAAGATAAATACTAGTTCTTTCTTTTCTCCTGGATTTAAGGAGATACTTAAGCTATGGGAAGCAATGGGTGACCAGCCGTCTGCAACGGAATTGTTAGACTTGCCAGCAAAAACAGCCTGAGGATTATGGAATCCATTATAAGTTCCAATAAAACTTTCTCTATCAGAATCAAAGCCTTCTATTTCTTCATTTACTGAAAAGAAAGCAAAATGATCTCTTCTTTCTTTATATTCAGTTTTATGATAAATAACAGAACCTTTTACTTCTACTTCACCAGTATTAAAGTTTCTCTGGAAATTTGTCTGATCATCTTGTGCATTCCATAAGCACCATTCCACGAATGAGAATAATTTTACTTCTTTCTTCTGTGTACCAGTATTAGAGACTACAACTTTATGTATCTCTCCGTTAAAATTCTGTGGAACAAAGAAAGTAATCTCTGTATTAATATTATTTCTTTCGCCAGTGATCTTAGTATAACCCATACCATGGCGGCATTCATATTTATCAAGTTTCGTTTTAACAGGTGCATACCCTGGTGACCAAACATCTTTATCATCATAAATATAATAATAACGACCACCACCTAAGTCCAGAGGAACATTGTTGTAACGATATCTTGTTATTCTTCTTAATTTGGCATCTTTGTAAAAACTGTAGCCGCCACCTGTATTAGAAATAAGTGAGAAATACTCCTCTGAACCTAAATAATTTATCCAAGGGTATGGAGTCTCAGGGGTGGTTATTACATATTCTTTTTTGGAATCGTCAAAAAAACCGTATTTCATAATTGTTCTCCTTTTAATATTGCACCTAAGATATTACCATAAAAGATCAGGTAAATCTTAACAGCAGTTTTTACTAAACATTTCGTATTTTTTGCATTTTTTAATATCTATTTTAGAAAAGCCTAAATATTAAAATATTGATTAAAATTTAATATAGAAAACATATTAGACTTATTATAAACTAATCAATACTTGTTTTCAACCAATAATATAAACAAAATTTAAGTAAGTCTCTTGTGAAATAATTCAATACTTCCCTTTGATTATTTATTTTTAGTTTCCATTAAAATTTTACGAAAACTTTCGTTAATCATGCATAATTTCCCTTTATTCCTGGGAATCCCTTTTACTGATGGGCCTTTTTTCCTGTAAATCTAATCCTATTTTAATGTTTCACGCATTGACAATTTTCATTCCGTTTGATACCATCTTAATTGATACTAAACAAGAGTTCTATTTAAGGAGCGTATAATATGGGAGATATGAATAACAACGGGAATGATCAGGATAATATTAACTTACCAGAGGATTTCAATCAATTTGAACCCTTTGAAGATAGTAATACCATTCCCCTACCAAGTTACAATAAGAAAAAGGGCAAAAACAGAATAGCCATTGCTATAGCAGCTGTTTTACTAATAGTAGTTGCTGCCGGATTTATATTTAGAGGTTATCTGATTAATCAAGTTATGTTTTTAACTAAAAATCCAGCTGAATACTATGCTTATGTGGAACATAAAAATATGGGTTCTGGCATTGATAGTTTAACAAAAAACTATGCTTCCACTTCTGATGAATATAAAAAAATTATGGAACATGGTATAGGTTATAATGTTACAGCCGATCTTTCAATAAGTCCGGAATATGCTGGTCTGATGGGACTTAGTGACTTAGGTAATATAAAGATGGATGCTAATGTATCTATGAATGAGCTGAAACAGCAAATCTCAACTGAATTATTTTACAAAGATCAATCACTTGCTAACTTAAATATTATATATAACATAGTGGAAGATTCCAACATCTACTTACAGGTTCCAGAGCTTTCTAAGGCGTACTTATTACTATCTATGATGGAATTAACGACTCAAGAGGAACAATACCAAGCCTTTGATAATTCAAAAATGTTACAGTTTCAAAAAGGCATATATAATCATATATCCGCTGAAGAACTGAATCAGCTGTTAACAAAATACACAGATATCATTATAAATAATTTAACCAACGTAGAACAAAACGGTAGTACTGAACTTAGTATATCCGATGTAAGCGGAAAATACACAAATCTAACAGTGCAGCTTAAGGAACAGGATTTGTATGAAATCGGAAAAGACATATTAGAAACGGCTAAAACAGATAAAGACTTACAGGATTTATTAACTGAATCAGGTCTAACTGCTGAGGATTATACTTCAGGCATTGAAGAGGCCTTGCAGTCCTTAGAAGGTATGAAAGACTCAATTACCAGTTCAACTGAGTCTGTAAACATGACTGTCTACGTAGATGGCACAGGAACAATTATAGGTCGTGAATTTACCTCTTCAGAAAGTTCTGATACCATTGGTTATTATGTGATTAGAAAAGGATCTAACTTTAACTATACCGCTTTTTATAATCAGGAAGGTGTTTCAATTGCTAACATAACTGGAACTGCTGCTTATTCAGGTAAAAAGTTCTCCGGACGTGCTAACGTCACCATTGATGACACTTCTAATCCTATTGTTGCCACTCTAGAATTTAAAGATCTTGAGCAGGTAAAAAATACGAAGTACTATAATGGAACAATGACATTGACTTCTGATAGCTTTAATGGCATTTCCTTGGGTCTTGACTTAATTGGAAGTGGTGACAGTCAGGAAATGAATCTTAAAGTATTATATGGAAATATTGAAGGCGCAGCCCTTCATGTTGCCTCAAAAGAGGTTCCATATACAGAAATTACATTACCTTCAGATTCAGATGAAATCTATAGCGTAACCAACGATATGTACGGATATATGACTTCTATGGATATGGCTGGTTTCATTGATCATGTATACAATGTAACAGGAATAGATTTAAGTTCCATTTTTTACGGATTACTTGGTTTCTAAAACAATATAA
>DALYNO010000488.1:0-3129 GCA_031975295.1 Anaerocolumna sp.
TTACGATTTTCATTTTCAATTCGTCTAGTGAATGCGCAAAAATTTTTAATCCTGTAACAGCCCCTGGAAAATCTTCCGGTCTTAACTCGTTACCAGAGTTCGTTTCTATTTCGTGTTCATCAATCTCTTCCCCTTGCATTAAATAATCCAAAGAAACTTGAAATATTTCACTGAGACGCTTCAGATTTTCTGTTCTCGGAATTTTCCCTTGTGCTTCCCACTTTGAAATAGCTTGTTTTGAAATATTCATTTTTTCAGCTAACTCTTCCTGCGTCATATTATTCTTCTTGCGAAGATGAACAAGTTTTTCCGAAAAATCCATCTGTACTACCTCCTTACAATAAAATCATATCAAATAAAAAACGCGAATACGACATATATAACTTTAATCTTTGTCAACCTAGGGTTGTCTGTCACTTAATTTAATCTCAAATTTAACAACTTTATACATCATCCCAGCTATTAGTTTCCAAATACATTATCTTCTTACCTATCTTTTTTGCATAAGATATCTCTGATCTCGTGCTCTCTCCAATGTAACCGCCTACATTGACAACAAATATTCCATCAGCCATATCAATTTTACGCTTATGCATATCATCTAACATTTCTTTGGTTTTAGTTCTAGTCCCTTCATCCATGTTCTCCCAGACTTCCTGATCTCCAGAATGTCCAAACAAACCTACAGAAATAACTATATTACCCTCCAGCGTTAATCTCTTTTGTGCTTCAATAAATTCATCTTTAAATTTTGTACTTCCACACAGAGTAATTACCGGATATTTCTTCTTTGACAGCTGACCACAGAAAGGTACAAATTCATCCGTATAGCTTATTCTGCTTGGATGTCTTGGCTTATTTCCTTTTTTGTCCTGTATACAATATACCTTATCTCCAAACTGAAGTAGATATGTAAAAGCTTTTTGCTTTGCTTCTAGGTACTTATCTTCAATTCCCCAAGCCACCACAATTAAATCTGCTGCTACTAATAAATCCTGATGTTTTTCGAGGTCACTTTCTTGTGAAAAATTAATACCTGACTGTTCTGTAGAAATTGTTTCAAAGAGATTAATCATTGACAATTCACCGATATCGTACTGGTATAGATATCTACTGATTTTAGTCAATGTAGTGTCACTTTGATTATCGCAGGCAATGCTTGGGTTAATTCCAATTACTACAGCCTTCTTCAAAGAAGTAGAATTTACTTCAACTTTAATAATTAATCTCTTGCCATCTTCAATCACACAATCCTTTGGAATTATTGTAAGATTGCTATTAACTGCATATTTTTTTTCCATTGCGCTTCACCTACAAACCAAACGTATCTTTAATCAAATTATCAATATAACTTGAATCAAGACCGCCATTCTCATCATCATAAGTTACAATAATATTCTTGCCCTCTATAATTCCATGTTTATCATAAAATTTCTTTTTGTCTTCCCAGCGTTTGGCATATTTAGAGTCATTCATCACCGAAACTCTTGACTTAGCCAACACTTCAAGGCAAGCAGACTTTTCCTTTCGTGCCAACTCCTCTTTTAGAGTGATTTCTCCTGAAACACCCATCTGTTTTAAAAAGCTATCTAGTAGTTTTCTCCAATCTGTATCTACAGCGTGAGGTTCTGCACTCAACCTCTTTCTTACCCGTTTTTCAATAATTTCATCAAAATCATGGATACGAACTAGTTTGTAATACTCAGTTCCATCCTTCATTTCACGTTCCATAATAAGTTCGTTAACAAATCCTTGAATTGCTTTTAATATATCCTTGGTCACTCTACATGCAGGTTCAAGGATTAAATCATTTACTCTATTAACCAGTAAATCTCTTGGCATTATAGTATTACCTTTTAATGCTTCCTGTTCTAAAACAGCTACAGATATAGCTCTGATTCTTCGCTGATCATTATCTGAAGTTAATTTTGATGGTTCCAGTACTGGATATTTATCCAATATTGTCGCAACAGGAAATACCGCCCTGTCGACTTTCTTTACTGAGATGTAGTATTCATCATTCTTTAATCGCGTCTGTTCAAAAACAATGTATGGATTCTCAATAATCTCTCTATCTGCTCCTCTATCTTCCCAAACCTGAGCAAGTTGCATATTCAGCCAAGTCAATACATTGCTATAATCTTCATCAAGGCACTTATTTATAATTTCAAACGCTTTTATACAAGACAATATCACATCAATAATTGCATCATATCCAACATATTCCGTCGCATATGAGAATTCTGCAAAGGAATCCTCTGGCGCGAATACCGTGATATCTGCCATATCAAATTCAGGATGATTTTCCGCATATTCCATCATTTCTTTGTATGGAATTACAAACCCTTCCTTATGATCTTGACGAATAGAATGGCATACCATTGTTTCCCATGTCATTGAACGAAGTGTGCCCTCTTCTGTATGATTATGCTCAACTGCTGGTGCAATATTTTTTACATAACCCATAGCAACAACTACACGCCTACTATCTTCTATAAAAGGTACCTGCTTAGCATATGCAACACATAAAGATTGATTTGGAATGAAATCTCCATAAAAATAGTTGAAAATGGCTCTATGGTTACTTGCTTCCTGAACCCAGTTTGTATTCCATTTCAAAACAGGCTCTTTTCTTCCATTATAAGCGATTCCATACTCTTCACAAATCGCTTCAATTCTATCCTTCATCATCCACCCAAATGGCTTTGTTACAAATGAATAAGGAAGATATGTAATATCAGTTTCTGAAAAATGCATATGTTCAGCTGATTTATAGTTTTTGTAAGGGTGAATTGTAGTTTTTACCAACTCTACCGAAGACATGAAAGCAGAGCCTTCCCAAATACAAGGCGAATCTGCCTCGTGTCCAGCCATACATTCCCCACAAATACTATCTTCTATAGAATCTTTTCTATTTTCATATATATTTACAAGTCTTAGGCATGAGCTATTGCATGCTGGCTGTTTACAGACTTCCCCATTCCAACCATTATCATGCCATGGAACTCTAACAGATATATGTTGAGCCATTATATTTCCTCCATTACACCAATTTAATTAAACCAGATCTTTGACAAACCTTCAGATCAAATGTTGTTTCTTTCCCATTATCAAAGATGACAGTAATTC
>DALYNO010000489.1:0-3122 GCA_031975295.1 Anaerocolumna sp.
AATTATAATTCATAAAATATCGATAGCTTTGCTCGTTTAACGTTGATAAACCGCAATATTCGTCTAAATTTACAGTTGAAACTTTTGAAAAATCGATATCACCTTTTTGATACCAATCTATTAATTGTTTATAAGTACCAATAGGAGTGGAACCGGTAGCTAAACCTAATATGCTGGTGGATTTAAGTATCACCTGTGCTGATATAATATTTGCAACCTTTCTGCTTAATTCCGTATAGTCCTTAGTTTCTATAATATTCATCATTATACCTCTTTTCTATGACATTGTTAATGCCATACTGCCATTATAAGTTGAAAGAATCTGTTGCTGGCAGTTATTCTATTTATTTTCTTTCAACCATTCTAACTATTCTGTTCATGAATGCTTAGCTTCTATATCAGTATCCAAACTGGTGTGAAAGGAAAGTTCTTTCACAGTTTATTTCTTACATTTTTCATTGGCAATGGCAGCCATTCCATAGACTCCGGCATTATTACCAAGTTCTGCTGTAAGTAATTTAACATTTTTAAAGCTGTTCATTAGTTTGTTGGATATTCTTGTATGGATGGATTCTATAATATAAGGCTGCGCCATAATGCCACCGCCTAGTATTACAGCTGATGGATTAAAAATATGAATAACATTAATTAATCCATAAATTATTTCATCAATCCATGTATCGACCATGGCCTTAACCTCTTGATTCCCATTCTCTATGCTAGAAAAAACTAATTTTCCACTATTCAAATGATTATCATAAGTCATCACTTCACGAATGAGTGCAGTAGTAGAAGCGTATTGTTCATAACAACCATGTTGTCCGCAAGTGCATTCTCTGCCTCCAATATGTGTCACCATGTGGCCCATTTCACCAGCTACTCCATCTCTTCCTTTATAAATCTGTTTGTTCATAATAATTGCACCACCGATTCCGGTTCCATAAGTCAGGCATAAAAAATCTTTTTCTTTTTTTCCTGCACCATAATACCCTTCTCCAATAGCAGCAGCATTTACGTCATTTTCAACAAAAACTTGTTTGTTATACTTGTCCATCATTATTTTACTTAAGTGGGTACCAGTATAATTAGGTACATTGTCATTGGCATAGATAATAGAACCCCTTGTACTGTCCACCTGACCAGTGGTACTGATTCCTATAACATCATAATCTGTGTAAGAATCTATCATTCTCATTATATTATGAATGATATGTGGACCTCCTAGTTTACCTTCAGAAGGTAACTGGCTTTCCATTTTTATTTCACCGTCTGAGATAAGTGCAGATTTAATTGCAGTACCTCCCACATCCAGTGCTAAAACTCTCATAGTAAGACTCCAATCTTTACAAAGTAATATAAGTAGTTCTCTATACTTCAAATTATAGTTTAATTTCTGGAAAATGCAAGGAAAATAAAAAATATTTTTTTAAAAATAAAAAATATGCATAAAAAATATAAAATATATATTGACTTTATATGATATAAGTTATAATATAGTCCTGTAAATAAAAAAAATATTTTCTAAAAACGACAAAAATAAAAAATATTTTCAAAACATATACAACATGGGGAGGCAATTGTGGCAAATAATGTTCAAAGTATAGATGTTAATATGTCAAATAACACGATGTACACCAGCAATGGGATCAGGTGGATGAAGCCTTATGAACAACCTTTCAGGTTAAGCGGATTTGCATATTTTGATACTGATAAAATATATCGCAGATTACCACTGAGCAAGAAAGCGTTATTTGAGAAAGTAAACAATAATTTAAATATACTAAGTGAAGACACGGCTGGTGGCCAAGTGGCCTTTCGAACCACTTCAACCAAAATATTCATACGTGCAAAAAATATCATTGGTCATAATATGGTGAATATGACTGCATCTGGACAATGTGGATTTGATTGTTATATAGGACAAAACGGAGAACCACTTAAATTTTATGGTATAACAAAATTTAATATAGAGCAGAAAGAATACGAATGCGAAATAGTAAGTAACTTATTGCCTAATAAAATGAGGGATGTTGTAATGAATTTTCCTCTTTATGATGGAATTATAGAAGTAGAAATAGGACTGGAAGAAAGTGCTGTAGTATTACCACCTAAGCCCTATGATGGATTGGGTAAACTTATTTTTTATGGAACGAGTATTACCCAAGGCGGTTGTGCAACCCGTCCTGGAATGGCATATACCAATATATTAAGCAGATGGTTAAACAGAGAAGTGATTAACTTGGGCTTTTCTGCCAATGGTCTTGGTGAATATGAAATGGCAGAATTGATTGCAGATATAAAAGACCCTTCCTTAGTTGTTCTTGATTATGAAGCGAATTCTGGAACCAACGGAAGACTGGAAGCATCCCTGGAAGGCTTCATTGATATTATCAGAGAGAAACATCCAGTGATTCCTATTCTTGTTGTTTCAAGAATACCGTATTTGGCTGATTTCTATGATGAACAACTGTTATATAGAAGAAATGAACTTCGAGAGTTCCAGAAAAATGTGGTCGAAGAGAGGAAACAGTTAGGGGATAAAAATATTTATTTTCTAAATGGTCATGACTTACTTGATGAACACTTCCATGAATATACAGTGGATTTTATACATCCTACGGATTTAGGATTTTGGAAGATGGCAGAAGGATTTTATAAAGTGATCAAGGAAATACTGTAATAGATTTAAAAGATGAAGTAAAAGACTCTGAAAATTTGCATGCTGATAAATTATAGAGCTTATGGTCAGAACCTGGAGGTAAATTATGAAGTATCATTTTATGAATTGTAATAATGAAATTCTAAGTTCTATTATAGAGATTCAAAAAATATTACAGTTCACCGTTGATGAGATTAGCACCCCTTTAGAGGAGGATAAAGTCACAGGTAAGGTAAAAGCGTCACCTGATTGTATTATGGTAAGAATAGAAGAATCTAAAGAACTATTGTCTGTAAGGAAAACAGAGGATTACGTTACAATAAAATACCATGGTCTTAATACCTTATTTCGCGGTATCTTTCTAATGATAGCAAATGAAGATAAAAAAGAATTACATATCGAACAAAAATGTGCTTTTGATAACTTGGGTATTATGTTAGATGCCTCAAGAAATGCAGTAATG
>DALYNO010000490.1:0-1272 GCA_031975295.1 Anaerocolumna sp.
TACTTTTAAAACCCTCACAATGAACAGGTACGATTTTAGCTGATATTCTATCTGAGAGTTCGGTAACCAGAGAATCAATATCATCACCAATTATTCCGGGAACACATCCGTTTGCAATAATAACTGCTTCTGGATGGTATTCTTTTTCAGCATAAAGGATTGCTTTTCTTAATTTATCAATTCCTCCTGTTACTACATCCACCTCACTCATATTTGTGTGAAGCCATATAAAATCTTCATCCGGCTTCCCCTTAGAGGCTCTCATGGTCTTTCTGAGACCTCCAGTTCCAACAAAGTTTGAGCAGCATCCTAGCGGTGAATGTATAATCATAACCACATTGGTCAGACTGCTTACAATTCCCACTGCAAGAGTTAATTGACAGCCAGCACTCTGTGAGAATTTTCGATTCTGTAGCTGCGCACATCCTGACTTTAACCCGTCTTTTAAGTCACCGCAGGAACCACAGAAAGCATGACAGGCTCCAATTCTTTCTTCTCTCGTTGGGGGAGCATCAGAAGCTAAATAATTGTAGGTTAAACTATTAACATAACTTGAGTTTGACATGATTCTTCATCCTTTCTTATATCTACACTCTAATCTCATTAGACAATTACAAAACAAGATAGCAACCTCATCATTTCAAGGTCCTATTGTATTATCTTGCAGCTACTAACTGGGTTATTAAATCTTCTACAAGAGTAAGGCCGCCCTTAAATCCTGTATACCCTTTATTTAACACTACTCTGTTACTTACAGGAAAAGCTACCGATAAAAATCCTGCACCTATCTTCTCTGCTAAACTTTTTTCAATACCACTTCCTACAACAAAAGAGGGGTTCAAAGCATCATAGTATTTCTGATTATTATTGTTAGTCCAGGTCTTTCTCAGTTCATTTAATATGGCTCCTGCATGTTCTTCAAATATAACTTTTGGTCTGGTTTCAGAAGTTAAACCTTCAAATTTAGCTAGATAAGCTTTTCTAGCCGCATCTTCTTCAATATCATTGATTGCTGTAAGATGAGGTATCCAACCCAAGTCATTGGCTAAGAATCTTGTTAATGCATAGGCATAATAGCTATCAGCTGCTACAAGTGCATATCTTTGGAAATCAATATCAGAGTAAATATCTACGATTCTTTCAAAAAATGAATAATACTCACCTTTTTCTTCCTTTATCACGCTATCAATCAAGGCTATATCAATTTTTAACTCACGCCCCACTTGATACAAGAATTATTCTGTTCCTGATGGTCCAACTGGTACATCTACC
>DALYNO010000490.1:1282-3115 GCA_031975295.1 Anaerocolumna sp.
ATAAAAGGTATATGATGCAGCTCTTTAAAAAGTTCGGCAGACTCTACACCTGCCTGGTTTGAAAATAATAGATTTAAACTGGCCTTACCATAGTTTTTAATGGTTCCAATGCTTTCACCTGTACCAAAGAAGGTATTCACTTTTATTCCAATTTTACCAAGGAGGCGTTTTATTTCATCAAGATTTCCTCTATAAAAAACATCATGCCCTGGTACTACACCAAGTATATTAACTACATTTTTTTCTTTCTCATCAGACAACTCTATTACTTCTTTAATAATTGCTTTCAGTACAGAATCATAACCTTTAAAGGTATTACCAAGAAAACCCGGCGTATTCGTTCCAATTACATTTCTGTCTCTAAAACGTTTCGCTACACTAACTGCATCATCACCAATTATTTCAACCTGGCATCCAGTTACTACAATGAACAAGTCTGCGTCTAGTATTTCTAATGAATTCTCAATTTGTTCCTCCAATCTTTCTTCTCCACCAAAGACTATGTTGTTTTCTGATATGTTAGTTGTAGGTATCATGGTTCCGCCGCAATATCCCGTTCCACGATAACCCGACGCAAGATTATAGGTTCCCGATAAAGCTGCAGCACATCCTCCAGAGGCGTGTACTATGGGTATTACCCTTGGTATCCCTGCAATGGTTGTAAGTGCTCCTCCTAATGCGCAAGAAAACTTTGCGCGTTCAATGAATTCTGCCAAAATAAAACCTCCCTTTCGAAATAATGATAATATGGATTTTCATATAATTATATTTAAATTCCTGCTTTTGCGCCTCCTACCACAACGCCAGATTCTAATGCTAAGAGTTGATTCCCCCAATCAGAAGCCCACTTTCTTAAGGTAGTGGTATCCATTGGATTTGGAACATAAGATTTGTCGTGTTCTGCAATTCTTCTGGCAAGTTCTGTATATATGCCTGCTTGCGGAGAATCAGGGGCAGCTTCTATTGTAGTTTTACCTTGTAATTCACTTTGTGTTACTGTTACACTTCTGGGTACATATTGCATAATTTTGGTACCTGTTCGGGCTGCAAAGTCATCGACTATGTCTTTTGAGTAAGGTTGGTTAATAGAATTGGCTATTACTCCTCCAAGAAGTGCTCCTCCACTGGTAGAATATTTATGAATCCCCTTAAAAAGGTTATTTGAGGCATATACACTCATAAAGTCAGCAGAAGAAACTGTAAATACATGTTCTGCAATTCCCTCTCTAATGGGTACGGCAAATCCACCACAAACAACATCTCCAAGTACGTCATAAATTACAATATCAAGATCCAAATCCTCAAATACATGCTGCTGCTTAAATAACTGTACAGCGGTAATGATTCCTCTTCCAGCACAACCAACGCCAGGAGCCGGACCTCCTGCTTCTACACAATAGACACCATTAAAGCCTTGAAATATCACATCATTTGCTTTCACGGTAACTTTTTCCCTTAAGGTATCTAATACAGTTGGAATATATTCTCCATCTCTTAGTGTATTAGTTGAATCACTTTTAGGATCACATCCAAACTGCATTACTTTATATCCTAATTTTGATAATGCTGCACTAATATTAGAGGTTGTAGTAGATTTTCCGATTCCTCCTTTTCCGTAGATTGCTATCTGCTTAACTTTTTTAGCCATTTTTAACTCCTTGCATACCAGAAACTGGTTGCTGCCACTATATATTGTTGAAAGATTTCTTATGTGGCTTTCCTTTCTCTCTCTTTTTCTTCCAACCTTTTAATCATGGTGATATAACTCAAATCTAAGAGACTAATTCGTCTATTTACGTTCATGGGAATCGTGATTTAATATAATTTGTTCTA
>DALYNO010000491.1:0-3103 GCA_031975295.1 Anaerocolumna sp.
TAAACATCATAAATGTAAAAAGGGCGCCGCACATTTAGTGCGACAGCCCCTTAATCTTTACTATTATTTGATGTAATTACAAATAATCATGATGCTAGGTCAAAGTCATCTTTTTTAGTAAAACATCATTTATTAACTATATTTATTAACTTCCCTTGCTCCAATCTATACACACTATCTACTAAATCAAGAATTCGCTCATCATGAGTTACCATAATGGCTGCTGTATTGTTTCGCTTTACTTCCTGTCTGATCATTTCAATAATCTGGCGTCCCCTTGTTCCATCAAGGCTGGCCGTAGGTTCATCAGCCAATATAACATCTGGTCGATTGATAAAGGCTCTTGCAATGGCTACACGTTGTTTTTCACCACCTGACATATGTTTTGGATGTTTTTTTCTACAATCGCTTATTCCTAGATTAGAAAGAAGTTCTTCTACAGCCTTATTTCTATCTTCTTTGGTTTTATGAGGAACCATATCTGCTGCCATTTTTAGTTGTTCCTCTGCTGTAAGATAAGGAAGTAATTGATGATTTTGAAATACAAAGCCTAATTTTTCTCTTCTAATATTCGTCCATTCTCTTTGATTATTTCCAGTTATTTTACTACCATTTATTATAATTTCACCCTGATCAGCAGAAAGTAACATACCAGCAATGGATAAAAGTGTGCTCTTTCCTGAACCAGAGGGTCCGAGTATAGCTGCAAATTCACCTTTTTCAACTCTTAATGAAACATCCTTGAGTACCGTATTTTCTCTGTCACCATCCATATAGACTTTTGATATATGATTTAATTCCATTGCATACATATCCTATTCCTCATTTCCTCCAATTATTTTTACTGGGTCAACTTTAGCAATCTGTCTTACAGATATTAGACTACTGCAAATCCCTATGATTACAAATGCAATAGAAATAACTATGGTATTTAGTGTGTTTAAGTAAAAAGGCATACTCTTGGGTAACATAAGGGCCATCAAGTAGGTAAATATATTACCGCTGATTACGCCAAACCCTGCCAGTATTACTATTTGCGAAAACTGTATACCAAGTATTTCACCCATTCCCATTCCGATGGCCTTCATGACTCCAAATTGTTTTAATTTCTGTAGGGTAATAATATAGAAAAATACACCTAAGATTGCTGAAGAAACAAATACCAATACCCACAATATCATATTAATGGTTAGCTGTTCTGCCTGATAGCTGGGGATATTCTTTATAATAGTAGTCTTATCAACTTGTTCTGCTCCATCTATAGACACATCAGTATCCCCTTGCAGAGCTATCACATGATAATCTAATTCAAAGTTAGGATTGATAACTTTTTGAATATCTGTATAAGTGTCCATACTAATAAAACCAACTGGAATATGTCCATACATTGCATCCTTTGTAAATCCTGTTACTGTAAGTTCTATCCCGGAAGCACTGTCCACAAGGATATCTCCCACCTTGATACCCTCTTCCATAAATGCATCATCTAATACAATTTCATAGGAAGCATTTGTAAGTTTAGAGCCTTCTATTACATTGGGATTGATAAATTCTGCAGGGTTAATGGCAAAGTAACTTACATCGTGTTTTTCTGTTTGTCCCTTCATGTTAATATTCATTCTCTGTATATCAAGTGCTGCTGCTTTGCTGTTATTACTTTTTATCTGATCAAGTATTCCTTTATCAAGCCTGGATACTGTTATTAGCTTTTCAGCGTCTGTGCTAATAATAAACTGTGTTGCTTCCATATTTTCGATTCCGGAACTGACGGCTCTGCCTAATCCTGTTGCTAGTCCTGACAAAAACATTACCATAAAAATCATGAACACAATCAGTATTTCAATTAATAAGTACTTTTTCAAATTAAATTTAATTTCTTTCCATGCTAACTTCATTATTCTTCCTCCTATTTTATCAATAAAGTATCATAGTAATATGACCTGAATATGACCTAATCTGTCATTTAACCCAAATCATTTTTCAGCCTTAAACAGGCCTTTGACACTAAAGTCCTGTAAAATAAAAAAACCGTCATAAGCGACGGTTAATTATCATATTAATCTGAATTGCATGTAGCATCTTCTATATTTTTTCTAGAATTTTAGTTTCATATCCCTTAGAGCATGCCACATCCAGATATCTGCAAAAATCCTGTATGGCAATATCAATGGAAGCGAGAAGTTGTTCTGTTATAACAACATTTGGTTCCCACCACCAATGCTTAATCTGAAAAGGCCTGTTTTTTGTAGTTATCTCAGGTTCAAACCTGGCAATGAGTTTGTTACCATATAGAACAGGGAGCACATAGTATCCATACTTTCGTTTCATAACCGGTGTATATACCTCCCAACTATATGCAAAATCAAATAACTGCTTGGTCATATCTCTGTCCCATATGATATTATCTAAAGGTGCCAGAAACTTTACCAGCATACTATGATTAGCGTTAGCTAGTAAGGGTTCTTCTTCCTTAAGTATATAAAATGGATTTTTTATATCTTCTACATATAACTGTATGATTTCCCCTGACTCCCATAAGTTTAATAAGGTCTCTTCCCTCTTTTTCTTATCGGAAAGATAATGACCTTGCCAAGCCCCACCATTTTTGTCCCACAAAAGCCCAACACTACCTATTCGTCTTTTTATATACCAAGACATAAATTCATTTTCGTTAAAAAAAGGCTCTTTATTCAGTAAATGTGATGGTAGAATTCTCTCTGTAACATCATATGTTTTATTAATCCCAATTTTGTTAGCAACACATAGTTCGCCTGTTGTATATAGATAGTCAAGGGCTGCACTGGATAACTTCTTATGACCCCATCTATTCATTATATTATCTTGACAATTGGCTGTATTACTACTTTGCGTTTCACTAATGTTAAGATCTTTTGCACTTACAGCACCATTCTCATTAATAAAAGCTCTTACCTCATTCAGTATTAAAAGGGCATCTAATTGACCACGATTTGTTAATGTATTTATAGTACTCTTCCCACTTGCTTCTCGTATTTTTTCAAACCGTGAGAAATCCTCTGTTAAGTAGATACACATTTCTTTATCGAAGCCATCTATTAATAGATGGACTTTATATAATAAAGTC
>DALYNO010000492.1:0-3101 GCA_031975295.1 Anaerocolumna sp.
TGCCATACCCACTACTAAGCTTGATACACCTTTCATACTGCGGAGGGTTGATAATGCCATATGCATGGGGCAGTGACTGCCAGGACATGCAGCCCTGTGTAAAAACTTAATTCCTGTATTATTATTAATCTCTGATAATCTATTTAAAAATTTATATTCATCTTTGATCATGTAGTGACCTTTCCTATTATATCTTAGCAGACCTCTGCAGTTAGAAAGCATGAGACTGCTACTATAAGTTAAATATCAATTTCGCCAGTTTGTTATATTCTGCTGCCATTTCACTTTCCGGAAATGCAAAAACCACAGTTTTTCCTTCATCTTCCGCTTTCTGCACCAATGGATTTCGTCCTATTTTATGTATAATCTCTGTTTCAATTTCTTTTGCAGCTGATTCTACTAAATTATCTTCATTTTCAATATTCTTTGCATTAAAGATGATTCCTTTTAAAGAAGCATAACCTCTTTTTCCAAAGCTCTTAACCGCATGGGCAATATTGCTGGCTGCATACAAGGACATCATCTCACCAGAAGTAACAATACAAACTTCATCAGCGTAACCGCCTCTAATAGGCATTGCAAAACCGCCACAAACAACATCTCCCAAGACATCATATATAATAACATCCGGCTTATATATCTCATAAGCATGGAGTTCTTCTAACTTTTCAAAAGCAGTAATAATACCCCTGCCTGCACATCCAACGCCAGGAACAGGTCCGCCTGCTTCCACACATAACACCCCAAGATCTCCTTCTACCACTATATCACTTAACTCTACTTTATCTTTATCCCTTAGTACATCCAGTACTGTGGGTATTTTAATTCCTTTTGTCAAATTTCTGGTGGAATCGGCTTTGGGATCACAACCTATTTGCATTACCTTAATTCCTTCTCTCGCTAAAGCCGCAGAAAGATTAGATACTGTTGTAGATTTACCAATGCCGCCTTTACCATATATAGCTATTTTCTTCACTTAAGCACCTCTTTGAATCAAATTTTTATTTTTAACTTTATC
Organism: Anaerocolumna sp.; assembly: GCA_031975295.1. Taxonomy (GTDB): domain Bacteria; phylum Bacillota; class Clostridia; order Lachnospirales; family Lachnospiraceae; genus Anaerocolumna. The sequence continues at coordinate 1,019 of DALYNO010000492.1, forward strand.
TTTATTTAATAAGGAATAGGACATACAAATGGGACGTCCTGTATCTGGATCTGCTATAATGTTTGCATCTATTTGATATACCTCTTTCAGTACAGATTTTGTCATTACTTCTTCTGTCGCTCCCGCTTTTATAATTTTACCAGCTCCCATGGCTACCATAAAATCAGCAAATTTAGAGGCGAGATTTAAGTCATGTAGTACCATAACAATGGTACATCCATGCTCTTTATTTAACTCATCTAATAGTTCCAAGACTTCAAGCTGATAAGCCATATCCAGATAAGTAGTCGGCTCATCCAGTAATATAACCTCCGTTTCCTGGGCTAGCGCCATTGCTATCCAGACTCTCTGTCTTTGTCCACCTGAAAGACTATCCACTGTCTGAAACTTAAGATCCTCCAGATTGGTAGCCTTCATGGCCCAGGAAATAATCCTTTTATCTTCATCTTTTAACTTACCCAATCCCTTTTGATACGGATACCTGCCGTATGAAACCAACTCCTCAACAGTTAAACCCTCTGGAGCAATGGGTGACTGAGGTAAAATCGCCATTTTGCTTGCCAGTTCCCTTGTTGGCATTTCATGAATTTCCTTGCCATTTAGATATATTGCACCATTCTTAATATTAAGAATACGCCCAATGGATTTAAGTAAAGTAGACTTACCACAACCATTTGGTCCAATAATAGTAGTAGTCTTACCCATAGGTATAGTAATATTTAAATCCTCTATAATAACCTTGTCACCATATCCAACTCGTATACCATCAACTTTAATATTATCCATACGAACCTCCATTTCTTTCATAAAATTTGCTTCCATTTCGTGTCTTGTTTGATTTTAGGATTTTCTCACAGTATTTCTATTTTTGACCATCAGCAATAGAAAGTAAGGCGCTCCTATAATAGAAACTACAATTCCTGTTGGGATTTCAGCCGGTTCTATCACAGTTCTTGCTATAATATCCGCAGTAAGGACTAGAATTGCTCCTACTAATGTGCAGGTTGGAATTAATATTTTATGTCTGGCTCCCACAAGTCTTCTGGATAAATGTGGAGCAATTAAACCAACGAAATTTATGTTACCGCTTATCGCAACAGATGCTGCCGCTAATGCTACTGCAAGAATCAATAATCTTCTCTTTTCTCTGGCAACAGCAACCCCTAGACCTCTGGCTATTTCATCTCCCATTACCAGAATATCCATTTTACTACACATGACCACAAGTAATATGATACAAATGAGAATCCACGGAAATAGTGCAATAACAGATTTCCATGTAGAATTCCATATGCTACCAGCTTGCCAGGAAGCCAAAAATTCTGCCTGGGTTTCATCTAATTTTAATATAAGCAAAGTCATAGCTGCATTAATACCTGCCTGTATGGCTATACCATTTAAGATTAATCTAATTGGAGAAACACCATAAGTTCTCCTAGTTGACAATAAGTATATAACTCCACCTGTAAGGAGTGCCCCCATAAGAGAAAAAACAGGTAATGACATTATCCCTCCCAGAGTTAATGTTCCACTTAAAGTCATAAAAATTAAAACAACGATTCCTGCACCTGCATTGATACCCATAAGACCTGGATCTGCTAGTGCATTTTTGGTGACTCCCTGCAAGATACATCCTGAAAGCGAAAATCCTGCCCCAACTAACATGGCGATTAAGATTCTTGGTAATCGGAACTGAAATATAATTATATTTTCAGTTTCAGTTCCTCCGCCTGCTAGAATACGTAACATTTTTGGAAAGGGAATATCCGTATAACCTGCATTTATACTGATAAAAAATAGTATTGGTAATAAAATCACCAGAACCAGGAGAATGGTACGATTGCGTTTTACGATTGGATTCATGTTATATTTCCCCCTTTTGTTTTCTGGCAAAATATAAAAACACTGGAACCCCTATTAGTGCAATGATTGCTCCTACAGGAAGTTCGACTGGAGGCGCAAAGGTCTTGGAAAAAAGGTCAGAAGCCACTAGCATTAATCCGCCAAGAACTGCGCTGGTGGGTATGATAAGTCTATAGTCCGGTCCTATTAAAAATCTGGCAAAATGCGGAATCATCATACC
>DALYNO010000493.1:0-3093 GCA_031975295.1 Anaerocolumna sp.
AATTCAGTGCAAATTTAAGTTCCTGTTATTATCTTTCCTATTATTTTAGTTCATTTGCTAAATGAAGACATTCCCTAAGGTTCTTAATAAATATTTCATTCTCTTTTCTGTCTTTAACGGCTATTCGGTAGAATTCCTTAGATAACTGTCCATAATTTCCACACTGTCTGATTAAAATCCCCCTTTTTAAAAGCCTTTCATATAAGAAGCTGCTCTCTTTGAAAAAGATATAATTTGCCTCTGGTTTAAATACTTTTAACCCCAACTTTTCAAGTTCGTTAACCAAATATTCTCGTTCTCTTACTATTAGAGCCTTCGTTTCTTCTTCATAATCTATTTCTTCACAGGCTACAACTCCAGCAAGTTGTGCTGGTACTGACACACTCCAGGATGGTCCAGCCATATCCATGTCCTTCAGCAATTGCAGATCAGAACAAAACCCATATCCAAGTCTTAATCCAGCCATAGCATAAAATTTAGTAAATGCCCTTACTATAAAAAGGGATTTGTTATGTACTATTTCTATTAAGAGAGAATTTCCCTCTTCTTCCTTCTTTGTGAAATCAAGAAAGCATTCATCCATCACCAGTAGAATCTTTTCTTTCTCACACTTTGCTGCTATTTTTGTTAAAATAGAGCGGTCTATCAAATTACCAACTGGATTATTGGGATTACATAGAAACATCATATCTATATTGATTATATCGTCCAAAATATCTTCTTCTACCCTAAACCCTGTCTCTTCTCTAAGATTATAATATGATACTTCTGACCCTACTGCTTTTAGCGCTTTTTCATATTCTGAGAACGTAGGTGCTAATAATAAACTCTTACTGGGCTTTTTTGCCAAGCATAGTCTAAATATCAAATCAGATGCACCATTACCGCATATGATATAGTCTTTACTGATATTTTCTTTGCTGCTAATAGCCTCTTTTAAAACAGAACAACTTGGGTCAGGATATAAACTAAACTGATCCGTAGTTGAAGTAAGCACTTTTTTCACATTTTGGGGCAGCCCAAGGGGATTGGTATTTACAGAAAAATCATGAAAAACTTCCTTATTATATATTTCTCCACCATGTACATAATCAGTCATGTCCTACCTCCTTATTATTAAATGTAACATAGACAGTTGGGAAACTCATAGAATTAATCTATTTATCATACAAACGAAACACTTTTATGGCCGAAGCCCGCCTGTAGGGTGACTGAAGCCAGAAAATTTGTATCGATTGTATGATAAATTCTTAAAACTTTATTGTTTCGCAATCGCCTAAAATGTAACAATATATTCATAATACAAGGACTCCCATAAGTATACGAACTCCTAAAAATAACAGTAAAGCTAATATACTAGCTCCATACATCAAATCGTTGGCTCTTTTAATGTCCTTATTTTCTATTGGCCTGGTATCATCGCCGATTGTTGGTTTATGATGAAGTTCACCAAAATAGAATGCATCTCCTCCAAGTCTTATGCCAAGGGCACCTGCACAAGCAGCTTCTGTCTGGGCTGAGTTAGGACTCTTATGATTTTTTCTGTCTCGCTTAAAGATCTTTTTTGCTCCTTTTCCATCTAGTTGCAGTAATGGGGCTATTATAATCATAAGCATTGCTCCAAGTCTGGAAGGGATAAAGTTTAAAACATCATCTAACTTTGCCCCACATCTTCCAAAATATAAGTATTTTTCATTCTTATATCCTACCATAGAATCCATGGTATTCACGCCTTTATATAGAAATCCAAGTACCGGACCTCCGATTGCCAGATAAAATAAAGGAGCTATTTCTCCATCCGAAGCATTTTCAGCTACAGTTTCAACGGCTGCCCTTGTAATACCTTCCTTATCAAGTACTTTTGTATCACGTCCAACTATCATGGATACGGCATATCTGGCACCTTCTATATCATTCTTTTCTAATGCATGATATACTTTCATACTCTCTGTCTTTAAACACTTCATGGCTAAGATATAATAACACATAATACTCTCTACCATAAATCCAAGCAAGGGTATATAGTGATAGAGTAGTGTAAGTATAATAAGGGGGATGGCAGTTGTTAAAGTTACCACAACCAAAACCAGTATAAACCCACCAAATAAAAGATTTCTGGGATTCTTATTTATTATCTTTCTTAATAATTTTTCTGTGCCACTTATCAGATTTCCAATAAGGCGAATGGGGTGGGGCAGATTATAGGGATCTCCAAATATTAGATCCAGTATAAATCCAACAAGTACTGCTAAGGGGGTATAAAATATGATCATAATCCTGCTCCTTTCAGTTAAATGTGATCTTAATTGTATCAATTATTTCTAGACTTTTTCTATCTGCTGCTACCTTTGCTATAAAGCCTTCTCCATTTCCAATCTGCCAATCATAGTAGTCTTTATGAGGTATTGCAAATTTGTGGAGTATGGACATTATAGTTCCTCCATGAATTAGAAATGCAAGTTTTTCTTTCTTGGAGGAGGATATCATTTGTTCAAACCCTTGTTGACAGCGGATTTTAAAATCACTTACACCTTCTCCCCCTGGGAAATCCATGGTACCATTGCTGTCTATCCATTTTTGATAATTTGCATTGTCTTTTAGTTCCATATAATTTTTATATTCAAATTCTCCAAAATTACACTCTCTAAAATCCGGACAAGTTATATATTCTCTATTTGGATAAAGAATTCCTGCTGTCTCTACACATCTTATCTGGGGGCTTATATAAATACTATCTACTTCTGGATATAAGCCTTTTTCTTTGTATTCCTTTAGTATTTGAATACCTTCTTCACATAGAGACTCCTCTGTTGTTCCTACATATCTATGTTCTAAATTACCTTTTGTTTTACCATGCCTAATAAGAATTACAATCATTTTAACCTCATTCCAAAGCCACCTACAATTCTCTCAAATAGTACAGCTTCTTTGGCCAGTCTACATAGACATCTTCCCACTTCTTCTCTGTAAACCCTATCTTTTTTATCCATAGGTACAATTCCATACCCGACCTCATTACACAATATAATAACTTCCGGGTTCTTTTCCAATAACATTTTTTTAAATTCACCTATATCTTTTTCATCTTCTAAT
>DALYNO010000494.1:0-3093 GCA_031975295.1 Anaerocolumna sp.
GTTTCTGACAATGGGGAAAAGGAAAAATCCAAAAAGCTTAAGCTGACCAAAATATTTGAAAACCAAATCTATTATGAAGGCATTGGAATTCAAAATATTACTGATCGTGTTAAAGGCTTTCAAGGAAATATTAATATCTCTTTGGATAAGGGTTTTAAAATATTCATTACCATACCCAAAGTAAAATAGTGTGAGTCCAAGTAATGTTTTAATTGTCTTAGAAATAATAGAATGATGTATCCTTGACATTTTAAACTACTTCATATATATTCAGGAGGTTTTATGCGTGTACTTGTAATTGATGATGATAAAATTGTTTGCTCCTCTTTAAAGATTATTTTAGCTTCAGATAAAGAGGTGGAGGTCGTAGGCGTTGGATTTAACGGCATTGAAAGCATTAAGTTATATGAGGAACTTAATCCTGATATTTTACTGATGGATATTCGAATGGAACAAATGACAGGACTTGAAGCTGGAGAAGTTATTCTAAAGAAACACCCTGATGCTAAAATACTATATTTAACAACATTTTTAGATGATGACTACATTATAAAGGCACTTAATATAGGTGCAAAAGGCTATATGTTAAAACAAGATTTTGAGAGCATTCTACCAGCACTTTATGCAGTTTACAAAGGCCAAAATGTATATGGTAGTGAGATAATTACAAAGCTGCCTAGTCTTTTGCATCAGACAAGTACAGGGTTTGATTACACTGCTTATGGTATCACAGAAAAAGAATATGAGATTATTTGTAACATTGCAGATGGGTTATCCAACAAAGAAATTTCTGATATATTGTTCTTAAGCGAGGGTACTATTAGAAATTATATAAGTCTTATATTAGAGAAATTATCACTCCGAGATCGAACTCAGATTGCGATATTTTATTATAAACATAATGCAGGATAATGCTGCTAGTTATTTGATTTATTTCCCATTATTCCCCGGGTATGCCGGGGAATAAAATTTTTTTATCTATGAGGCACTTAAAGTAAACAGATTAGCACCTTTCGCCGATAGGATCTTCAATCAGTGTAGCTACTCTAAATTTATGCTTGTGGTCATCATTTACAGTCGTAACTGATTCTAAAAAGTGAACATGCCTATTACCGCCAACTGGAATTGCACCAGAAGTTCTACCACAAAATTCGTGAAAATGATCTTCATAAAAATCAGTTCTAAAGTTAATCTCATGATAATGGTCTGACATTCCACATGGAATGGCTTCACCAGTAACAGTGGCAAATCTGTGATTATGCGGTTCTTCCTGAGGTTCTGCTATCTGAACGCTACCTTGCACTTCATGAACATGCCTCTGTCCATTGTTATAATATGAATGATTATAACTCAAGTTAACACCCCCTACATATATTTTAGGAATCTTCTAAACTCCATTATTATCATATGCAACAGGTGTTATAATGCGACAATTCACGACATAATATTCATATATAATTTTTATTGGTATCCTTGTATCCTTAGTATTGTGGTAAGCAATTGTGAAACTCATAGACCTGCTTTTTTATGATGCAATTGATACAGTTTTATGTCTGAATCTCGCCTGTGGTGTGACTAAAACCATAAAATTCGTATCATTTACCTATAAAGGTTCCATAAGATTATTTATCTTATACTGACTATTTATAACAAGCCATAATTGATCAAAGTACTGCATGATGTTCCATATACCCACTCCATCAAAATTAAAATCCAATGTAATCTTAACCAGACTGTCTATACTTCTTGCATCTTTAAACCACACAATATGATTTATTTCTCCACCTTTTAAATCCGATTCTTTATAGGTAAAAAATGGTGCTCTTGCTCGTTCATCGTATTGAATAACAGCACCAACCTCTAATGCCAGATTAATTGCCGCCTCAGTAGTTAATGCATTTGCTTTTGATGTACCTTTTACAAATGGTAGCTCCCAGTCATAGCCTATTATTGGTAAGCCTAACATGATTTTATCAGCAGGCATTTGTGTTACGGCATATTGTAACATATTTCCTACCAGCTCAAAATCTGTTACTGCTGCTGGAGGTCCAAAAGAAAAACCCCATTCATAGGATAGCAAAAGGATTTTATCAGCATATTCACCAAATTTAGAGTAATTAATATTTAAGTAGGCTGGCTGGTCTACATTAATGAAAGTATTAGGTGTTAGGGTCACAAATACAGAAAAACCTGCTGCATTCAATTGATTAGAAACTTTTTCAATATAATTTTCAACAGCATTTTGATTATTTAAGTTAATATACTGTATATATAAATTAACACCATAATACCCTTTCTCTCTGAGAATTTTTAGGGTTTGATCAATAATATTTTGCTGTATGTCTGGATTATTTAATATATTCGTATTAATATCAATACTGTCAATTCCAGTATTAGAAATTGTAGATAAAATCATGATAGGGGCAACCCCATATGCTTTTGCCATCTCAATTACTTTCTCATCCTCAATATTAATTAAATTGCCGTCTAAAGTAACTCTATAACTAAATATTGAGAGGTATGTGAGAAACGGCAATGTCTTCCTAAGTATATCCATATCTATAAAAGGATAGGCATACCCATTTGTAGATATTCTTATCCCTTCGTTGTTATACTTTATAACAATTCTTTCACCAGGATAGATATAGTCAACCTCTGACAGAAACGGATTATTTCTTAAAAGTTCCAAAAACGTTACATTGTACATCTGGGCTATGCTTAGAAAGGTATCACCTTCCTGTACAATGTGTTCTATTTCAGGGTAAGCAATCACGATCGTCTGCCCTATTACTAAACGTGTTTGATCTATAAGTCCATTGTCACGAATTAAGATTGTTGCAGGAACCCCGTAAGTGTTAGCTATGGAATTAATTGTTTCTTCAGGCTGAACGACATGTATTATCATAATTACCCTCTAACTTAACTTTGTTATATGTTATGCGTTTGTAATAACTCCCATAACCTTTAATCATTAAATTAGCAGTTGGATGTGTACTTATTTAACTAATCTTTTCAATGTAAATCTTCAAAGCTTTTATTGTAAGTATTTGTGCATAAATTACGAAACAAAGAGGGATTGCAACTGATAAAAGA
>DALYNO010000495.1:0-3086 GCA_031975295.1 Anaerocolumna sp.
TTATTCCTATATTATTCCTGTCACCTATAAGTTAAAAAAAGAAAAACTAATTAAATTAATGGAAGCCGCAACTATGGATGAATTCCATGCGGTGCTAAAAACAACTTGTTATGAAGAATTAATTCCTGCGCTTAGTAACGGTACTATAGAGTTATTATACCAACAGTTAGTAACTAGGAATTATAAGATTAACAAAAATAAATACCCCACTTCCATGGCTCCCATCAGTTATTACCTGCATTTAAAACAAGTGGAAATAAATCAGCTTACCACTGTTATTGAATGCATAAGATATAAGCTGGATCCCCAGGACACTATGAAATATATTTTACAATAACAAGAATGGAGGTGCTAAATTGATTGAGAAAATGAAGTTTATAAATATTACCGGTCCTAAAGGGGAATTTGACCGTGTAGTAAATCAATATCTTAACAAATATGAGATACATTTAGAGAATGCATTATCAGAATTAAGTTCTGTTCAGGATTTAAAACCTTTTGTTGAAATAAACCCCTACAAAGATGTATATGCTAAATCCTTAGAAATAGTGGAACGGTTTGATAAGAAAACCTCTTCCGTTAAATTAGATGTTACACCTGCTGAAGCCTCTGATATTATTCTTAGTGCTACTCGTGATCTTGAAGATCTTACAGTTAAGAAAAAGAATTTTTCTGTTGAAAAGGAACATTTACTGGAACTGCAGAAGAAAATTCAACCTTTTCGTCATCTTGATTATGAAATAAATAAAATATTAGAATTTAAATTTATTAAATTTAGGTTTGGTAGAATTTCACACGAGTACTATACCAAGTTTTCTAAATTTGTTTACGACAACCTGACAACATTATTTTTTGAATGTGAAAGCGATCCTGAATATGTATGGGGTGTATACTTTGTACCTGCTGCCCATGAGGAACAAATAGATGCCATTTATTCTTCTCTTCATTTTGAAAGATTATTTATACCCGCTGAGTATGAAGGTACTCCAGAAGAAGCGTATAACTTAATCAATCGTAAATTAATAGATGTCTCAAAAAAAATTGATGACATAAATAATATAATGAAGGAACGCCTCATTAGTAAAACTGATGAAATCTTAACTGCTTTTGAAGTTATTCGCATTCATTACAACAATTTCGATGTTCGTAAGATGGCTGCCTGTACTAAATTTTCAGATAGTAAGTCCGTGTATTTTATTCTTTGCGGCTGGATAACTGAAACACATGTAGATGAATTATTAAAAGATATTGACATGGATCAAAATATCTATTGTATGATTCAAGATGCCAATGAAAACGTTAAATCCAAACCACCAACAAAACTTAAAAACTTTAAGTTATTTAAACCTTTTGAGATGTTTATAAACATGTATGGTACACCGGCATATAACGAAATTGACCCCACATCCTTTGTAGCTATTACTTATTCCCTGATATTTGGTATTATGTTTGGAGATGTTGGTCAGGGTCTTTGTTTGGTAATTGGTGGAGCTTTACTTTATAAGTATAAGAAAATACCAATTGCAGCAATTGTTTCCCTTGCAGGTATATTTTCTACCATTATGGGCTTTATGTATGGAAGTATATTTGGTTTTGAAGGTGTCATTCACCACATATGGCTTAATCCAATGGAAAATGTAATGACAGTTCTTTTAACAGCTGTAGCTTTTGGCGCTTCTTTAATTATAATAGCAATGATTATAAACATTATTAATGGTATAAAAGCAAAAGATGTTGAAAAGATATTTTTTGACACCAATGGTGTAGCAGGACTTGTTTTTTATTTAATTGTGTTGCTATGTGTTGTGCTAGTATTTACGGGTAAGACACTTCCAGCTACAATTTTACTAATTGTATTCCTTGGAATTCCTTTATTACTTATGTTCTTTAAGGAGCCTCTTACTCACTTTATTGAGAAGAAATCTCAGATTTTCCCTGAGCAAAAGGGAATGTTTTTTGTAGAATCACTATTTGAATTATTTGAAGTTGTTTTAAGCTTTGTTACAAACTCCATATCTTTCCTACGTGTTGGCGCATTTGCGTTAAGCCACGCCGCAATGATGGGTGTAGTTATGTTACTAGCTGGGGTGGCCGAAGGAAATCCTAATATTTTTGTTATTATATTAGGTAATGCATTTGTAGCCGGCATGGAAGGCCTTATCGTTGGTATACAGGTACTACGTTTGGAGTATTATGAAATGTTTAGCCGTTTCTATAAAGGAACTGGCAAAGGATTTAAACCATACAAAAGTAAATAAATTATTGAAATTTTAGGAGGAACTTTTATCATGACAACAAAAATTATTTTAGCAGTAGCATTAATCTTAAGTATTATTATTCCTTTCGGAGCTTTTCTTTTAAGTGAAAAGAAAAAAGGTAACTTCAAAACATCAATTATCACGAATGCCTTCTTTTTCTTTGGAACTTTAATAATTGGTAACGTATTATTATTCAGCGGTAATGTATCTGCTGCAGAAGCTGGTGCAGTTGCATCCTCTGTTGATGGTTGGAAATATATTGCAGCAGCTTTATCAACTGGTTTATCTTGTATTGGTGGTGGTGTTGCGGTAGCAAGTGCAGCAAGTGCAGCTTTAGGTGCTATGAGTGAAGATTCCAGCATCATGGGTAAAGCTCTTATCTTCGTAGCTCTTGCAGAAGGTATTGCTCTTTACGGATTAATCGTTTCCTTTACAATCTTAGGTCAATAAGAGCATTATGTTTAAGTAGAAACTTAAATGGAGGTATCTGTATGCGCATGTTTCTTATCAGCGATAACGTTGATACGTACACAGGAATGCGTCTTGCAGGCGTAGACGGTGTTGTTATACATTCTAAGAAGCATTTAAAACAGCAGCTTGATATAGCGATTGCTGATAAGACTATTGGGGTTTTACTCATAACTGAGAAATTCAGTCGTGAGTTCCCTGATCTAATAAATGATGTTAAATTAAATCGTAAGCTTCCTTTGATTGTAGAAATACCGGATCGTCACGGAACTGGACGTAAACCCGACTTCATTACTTCCTATGTAAATGAAGCTATCGGAATTAAACTATAATAATTTTAACTTATTAATTAAAATAAGA
>DALYNO010000496.1:0-3083 GCA_031975295.1 Anaerocolumna sp.
GAAATAATCGCTTGTATCCAGTAGTATTTAAATAATTTGCTGCAATATTAGCATAACTGATGGAGGCTCCACCAGAATAGGTTTGATTCAAACCATTATTTAGGTTATGAACCGACTTATAAATATAACCGTAAAAGGGAATTCCCATGACTATTTTATTTTTATCAAATCCCGCATTTATCCAATAATGAATACTGGAATCAACACTAACATTTTGATTTGTAGTAGGGTCATTATATAAGGGCGCATTCAACCCAGTTTTAGTGTCCCAGTTACCATGTATATCATAGGTCATAACATTTGCATAATCTACATACTTACTTAACTCATTTAACTGGGTGTTGTTTGTGTACCAATTACCTGCCGCCCCAGCAAATGTAAGTATATACTTCTTTCCGTCTTTTGTTCCTCTTGTATCTAATGCTTCCCTTAATGTCTTCATTAGCAAGGTAAAATTATATTTATCTTCGGGTCTTCTAGTATTAGTTGACAAACCACCACTAACCGGATATTCCCAGTCAATATCAATGCCATCAAAACCATACTGTGTTATAAAATCCACTGCACTCGCAGCAAATGTTTTTCTTGATGATTCCGTAAGCGCCACATCGGAAAAACGTCCTGACCAGGACCAGCCTCCTACTGCTATAATTGTCTTAAGCTTCGGATATGTATTCTTTAATTGATTTAATTGTTTTATATTCCCTTCATCAATATCTGGATATCCTAAAATAATTTTGTTATTACTGCTTATGTTCGCAAAGGCATAATTGATATGTGTCAGTTTACTAGCATCTAATTTATCAGGAGTAAAACCAGCATATTTAGCCCAGGCAGCATAGTAACCGACAATTTTTGGACATGTATCTGCCTCGGAGGTTACAGGTGCAGCAGGAATTGGTGTAACCTTGAGAGCCTTAACTGTTATTTTACTTGATAACTTTTTACCTGCTACAGAAGCATAAATTGTAGCTGTTCCAGTTCCTTTCCCTGTTATCTTTCCGTTTGTATTGACTGTTGCTACAGAAGCCTTACTACTTGTCCAGGTTACCTTGCTGCTTGTACCCGTGACTCTAAGCGTTTTCGTAGAGCCTTTATAAAGTGTAATTGCGCTATTACTTAACTTTATGGGTGTTTTTACCGTTATTTTGCTGGATAATTTCTTACCTGACACCTTAGCATAAATCGTAGCTGTACCAGGGGCTTTGGCTGTAACTCTACCCTTTGATGAAACTGTAGCTACCGACTTTTTGCTGGAATACCAAGTTACTTTACTTTTCGTCCCTGTTATAGACAAGGTTTTGGATTTTCCAACCTCCAGCGTAAGGGATTGGTAGTTTAATTTACTCGCTGCCAATAATTTTGTAACATTTAAATGCATTAAAACTACAAATATAAAAAGGCAGCATAGAGTGATTATGTATATAGATTTTTTAGAAAGCTTTAGCAATATATCCTCCTATTCATAAGGTTGTTGGTAGTTACATATAATTTAATCTGTAGATCCGCTATTTTGCGTTCTATAAACTATTATACATACGGACTATCATCAATTCCTTATTAAAATACTGGATAAATTGCATTACTCCTTTTCAATAATTTGGTCTTTCATCCTCCAAAAAATCTCTGTATTTCTGCCTCGGCACTCTCCACAGAATCTGAAGCATGTACCAGATTTTGAAATGGATGAAGACCATAATCTCCACGAATTGTTCCTTGTTGCGCTTCAAAAGTATTGGTTTTACCTATCATGCTTCTGACTACCTGTATTGTTTTTTCCCCCTGGATTATCATAATTATAGATGGGGTAGAGGTTATGTATGTAATTATGTCTTCATAATAAGATAAAAACTGTACATGAGCATAATGAAGCTCAGCCTTTTCTCTACTTATGACCTCCATCTTCATGTCTGTTATTTCTAAATTTTTTCTTTCAAATCTGCTGATGAGCTCGCCCATCAATTTTCTTTTAACAGCATCAGGTTTTAAAATAACAAGGGTTCTTTCCATAAAATCTCCTCCAAGGTTTTGTAGATACTTATATACTATCATTTGTTTGCTTTGGTGTCTTTGTATAAATTAATAGAAATACCACAATGGTTTTTGTAAATTATATACAATTTGAGGTGAATTTAAATGAAATCTCTGATAAGTTAATAGATTTTGAATATATAACCTTATGTTACATATGATGTATATGAAAAGAAATGAAAAAGGGCTGTGGAAAATAAAGTTAAAATCACATTATTTTCCACAGCCCCGATTCTACTATTTTATTATTTATTTATTCCTGATCTGATAATCTTCCCAATCTGAATGAGTACAGAGGGAATAATAGCAAGGGCATAAATCATTCCCATTTCAAAGTTACTTAATTTTGCTATTTCAAAAAGATTCTGTAAAAATGGTACAAACAATACAAGATTTAAGAATACAATGCCTAAAATGAATGCATAAAGGCTATATATATTTTTCTTAAAACCAATTGCAAAGATAGATAATTTACTTCTGCAGTTAAATCCATGGAATAGTCTCGCTAGACACAAGGTAGCAAATGCCATAGTGCTGGCAACTGCTTCTCCGCCACCATTTAAACCGATATGGAAGGCAACCAGGGTACAGGCAGCAATTAATCCACCTTGCACTAAAAGTTTTATCATAAATTCCTTGGTAAGGATACCTGTTTTAGGATCTCTTGGCTTTTCATCCAGCAGATTAGCTTCCGGAGGCTCCATACCAATTGCAATGGCTGGTAAGGAATCTGTTAAAAGATTAATAAATAGCAAGTGCACTGCATGGAAAGGTACAGGAAGTGCCAGTATACTAGTATAGAGTACACTTAAAATACCTGCCATATTTCCAGAGAGTAAAAATTGAATTGCATTTTTAATATTTCTGAATACATTTCGTCCGTTTGCAACAGCCTTTATAATAGTAGCAAAATTATCATCGGATAAAATCATGGCTGCGGCATCTTTGGAAACTTCTGTTCCAGTAATACCCATGGCAATACCAACATCAGATTTTTTAAGTGCAGGTGCATCATTAACACCATCTCCTGTCATTGCAACGAAAATTGCTTT
>DALYNO010000497.1:0-3071 GCA_031975295.1 Anaerocolumna sp.
CTAAATGATGATGGTAATAAGGAAATATTTGTAGTGATAAATGGACCATATACAAGTGGAACCGGCGGAAGTTCTGCATTATGGGTATCACAAAATGACGGAAAACTATATGTAAATCAGAAGTTTACGCTTATGAATGTACCAGTTGTGATAAGTAATCATAAGACCAATGGATTACATGATTTGATTGTGCCTTTTAATGGAGGCGGTGCTACCAGCCAATATAAAGTTTTAAAAGGTGGTGAAACAGGATATACAGCAATTAACGATGCAAAGAGCATTAAAACTTTAGATGGAATTAAAGGTGAAGCTATTATAACCAATGATATACTAAAAGAAATACAAAATGGTCATTCAGGTATTAAATTACATGCTTCAAGTAAAACAACTCAAACAAACAATTCAAATGAAGCTTCATTGCCAGCTGGTATTGAAACAATGAAAGCGGAAACGAAAGCTAATCCTGAATTAGAGGCACTTATTATTGATCAATATGATATTCCTGATGAGGCTTTAAATCAAACTAGTTACTACTATAATTATGTAGATCTAAACGATGATGGACAGAAAGAAATATTTGTTGTAGTAAATGGACCATATACAAGCGGAACTGGCGGAAGTTCAGCATTATGGGTATCACAGGATGAAGGTAAACTTTATGTAAACCAACAATTTACTTTAGTGAATGTACCAGTAATTATTAGTGATAACAAAACAAATGGAATGCATGATTTAATCATACCATATTATGGTGGTGGTGCAGAAAGTCAGTATAAAGTTCTTACTGGTGGTGAGGCTGCTTATACAGCTATCAATGATTCTAAGAGTATTAAGACATTAGATGGTGTTAAAGGTAAAGCTATCATTGCAAATGATTTAGTGAAAGAAATACAAAATGGTCAAACAGGACTTAAATTACAGAAAAGATAATAGGAAGCCAGGTATAAATTAACAAAAAGACATGTTACACATAAGCTTATCAGTTATGGTGTAACATGTCTTTTGTTATGTATTGCAATGGAGGTTTTTGACCCCAATATCATCGTACTTAATTAATGAAAGCTGACCTGCCGTTAAAGTCCATTTTTAATATTAATTCAGCCATTTCACCAGGCGTTTTTTTCATACCGTCTTTCAACCATTTTTGAATAATTCCCATACAGCCATGTACAGAAAAATAAAATATATATTCGGCTGTATCACTAGGTGTTATGGTATTCATGGACAAGAAATGTTGAAGTCCTATTATTTTAATTATTTCTTGATGAAATTTAATATCACCATTGGTATCTAGTAACAGTTCTACCAGCTCTGAATTCTCTTTGATGTATTCTAAAATCTTTTCCAGCATTACTACAGATTCCATAATACCGCCTTTAAAATCATAACTATTGAGATACTTATTAATGTCGTCAATCAATTCATCCTCAATACGCTGTAATAGGTCGTACTGGTCAGTATAATGAGCATAAAAAGTGGCACGATTAATATCTGCGTATTCACAAAGTTCTTTGATGGTAATTTTGGAAATGGGTTTTTGCTGCAATAGCTTAACAAAGCTATCTTTTATAACCATTTTGGTATATTTAACACGTCTATCTATTTTTTTTGATTCCATATCTATCACCTGTTTAAATTATTAAATTCTGTATTATTCTATACATATGAAGATAATCTGTTGTAAATCTTTCATTTAAAAAGAAATTGCTTGTTGTATTCGCCTCATGATGTTAGTATACTATAGCGTAGATTAATATTCAACATACTGTTTAATAAATTGGAGGACTTTTAATGGCTTTTATAGAATTTAAAGATATAAAAAAAGAATATAAAATTGGTGATGTTACAATAAATGCAGTAGATAAATGTTCGTTTGGGGTGGAGAAAGGAGAACTGGTAGTGATTCTTGGACCTTCTGGTGCTGGAAAGACTACAGTCTTGAACCTGCTAGGGGGAATGGACACCCCAACCAGTGGAAGTATTACAGTTGATGGTAAAGAAATTCATAAATATAGTAAAAAGGAATTGGTCGGGTATAGAAGAAAGGATATCGGATTTGTTTTTCAGTTCTATAATTTGGTAGGTAATCTAACTGCTCTTGAAAATGTAGAACTTGCTTGTCAAATTTGTGCTGATTCTTTAAGTCCAAAAACGACTATGGAACAAGTTGGATTAGGAGATCGTATGAGCAATTTTCCTTCCCAATTATCAGGTGGAGAGCAACAAAGAGTTGCCATTGCAAGAGCTATTGCAAAAAATCCAAAACTACTTTTGTGTGATGAACCTACAGGGGCATTAGATAGTGTAACTGGTCAATTGATAATAGAATTACTTCAAAAAACTTGCAAAGAGATGGGGACCACCACAATTTTGATAACTCACAACGCAGTCATAGCAGAAATTGCTGATAAGGTAATAAAAGTTAAAAATGGAACTGTAAAAGAAGTTATCATAAATGAAAATCCCAAAAAAGTTGACGAGATTGTGTGGTGATTATATTGCTTTTTAAAAATACAATAATTAAGATAAAAAAATCATTCGGCAGATATATATCCCTCCTTACAATTATTCTGGTGGGAGTAGGGTTTTACACAGGAATTCAGGCCAGTGCACCAGACATTATTCATGGAGTGGACATATACTATGATGACTATACACTAATGGACTTTAAAATAGTAAGTAATTTAGGGTTAACAGATGAGGATGTTGCCGCCATTCAATCACTTGAGAATGTTGACACAGTCGTACCAACTTACTCTCTGGATGTGTTAGATCAAGGAAAAGCCATTAAGGTACATGCCATAGAGGATGCTGTAAATAACGTGAAATTAACGAAGGGAAGGCTTCCAGATAACGAAACAGAATGTGTAGCGGCAAGTAATACCTATCACATAGGTGATAAAATAATGATTACTAGTGATGTATCAGAAGAACTGAAAAATAAACAGTTTACAGTTGTAGGTACCATTGATTCCCCTTTATATATGGTAGACGAATATGGAAACACATCTATAGGGGATGGTAAGTTATCCTCATTTATTTTTGTAAATCGCAGTAATTTTACGCTGGAA
>DALYNO010000498.1:0-3070 GCA_031975295.1 Anaerocolumna sp.
TATTCTAAGCTAATCCATTTCCACCAAGTTACGTATTTTACAAGTTACGTATATTCACATGTTACATATATTCAAATAAGATCTAATCCCATTGGTCAGGAAATTTTAATTTTTTAAGTTCCGGAAACATTTTATTATATTCTTCTACATCATTTTCAGGTAGATTTTCAAAAACTTTTGATGCAATGAATTTTCCTTTTACATTTTTTAATCCATTCTCAACTAATTCTATTCCCATAAAGGCATCGAAATTTTTACCATCAGCAGTTGTTATGTTAAAGTTGTCACAGGTTTTAAATCCAATTCTGGGATAATAATCTGGTTCACCATAGATGATGATTCCTTTATAACCTTTTTCTGCTGCTAGTTTCATTGTCTCTGTTAATAATAGTTCACCCACTCTGGCTCCCTGCCATCTAGGAGCAACACAAAGAGGTCCAAAAGTTATAATATCATAGGTATCTGTTCCATCCACTACATAGGCTTTAGAATACATGATACAGCCAATTACTTCCCCATCCTTTACCGCTATTCTGCTTAACTCTGGCAGATAGTCCTTATCTTGCCGTAATTTATGGACAAGATAATGTTCATTACATCCTAGATGGTGTTTGTTCCAAAAGGCATGTTGTGTCATTAATTCTACATTATAATAATCCTTTGTAGTTTCCATTCTCATTTCTATATCATCACGTTCTAATTTAGTTTTAGTTTCCGGAAACCAACCAAACTCTAACCTTACTTCTTTTCTACTTAAATCATTATTTTTGTAACAGCAGGTATCCATGCCTATTAGGGTAAACCCTTCATGCTGATAAAAATCAATTGCATTTACATTACATGACTGGGTTTCTAGTATAATAGCTCTACGTCGTTCTCTTCTTGCCTGCTCCTTAGCAATCTCAATTAGGGCATGTCCTATTCCTTTTTTCTGATAGTGTTCTGAAACCCATAGTTCCGTAATGCGCAACCGATTAGACCAGATTTCCTGGTCTGTTTCTATAGCAGCAATTAATTCCTCCTTCTCATCTAATACACCCCAGGCGTAAGCATTTTGCCAGTGATCCTCATAGAGCTTATCTGGATAATCATACTCTGTTGGGGTATGGGTAACAGGTATCATAAAGTCTTTCTTTTCAATCTCAATGGTATATCCAGTAACGGTCTTGTTCAATATTACATCGTAAAATAAGCTTGTTGTATAGCCTATAGGGATAATCGTATGTTTCCATTTTTCTTTTGGCAGATGAACAATTTGGTATTCCATGATGTTATCCTTTCTATGTGTTGATTTCATTTCTAATCAATTCAATTTATCATTTTTATTTTTGAAAGTAAGAAATATTATGTATATCATTGATATGACAAG
Source organism: Anaerocolumna sp. (assembly GCA_031975295.1). Lineage (GTDB taxonomy): Bacteria > Bacillota > Clostridia > Lachnospirales > Lachnospiraceae > Anaerocolumna. The sequence continues at coordinate 1,370 of DALYNO010000498.1, forward strand.
TGGTATTGCTGCTCCCAGCACTCCTCCACGAAATAGGTTCTCATATTCATTAGATTTTAAGAAGAAGATAAAACCTGCAGTAAATAACGGGGTAATGAAATAAAAACCATAATAATCTTTTAGTGAACTCCATAAATCCTTTAAAAAATCTTTTAAGTTTTTGGTAAAATCAAAATAATCAATAGCTGCGAAGCCTAGAATAGGGAGAACACCAGACAAAACTTCTTTTCCAAGCTCACTACTATTAATCTTAAAAAAACCGGTTGGCGGTAATTTCAAAACCGTACCCAATATTATTAATACTAGTCCTATAATTAATGAATTCACGAAATAAAAGGATTTTGCAATATATTTTAATGAATGATATCTATCTTTAAGGTACTCTATCCTAATTTTATCATCACTGGCAGCCTTAATTTTTTTGTTGTAATGTCTATGCATAAGAAAAACCAAAATAATTACAATCGCAATTGATAGATCGGAAAAGATTTTATATTCACTTGAACAAAAATGAATAAAAGCACTTGATACGAAAGCAATTATAAAGGGTATATAAAAAATAATACCTATAACAATGCCTCGAAAATCTTCTTTTTTAATCCTTTTATCTTTCCAAGATGTCTTATGAATCAATTGATAAAAATAAATCCCTTCTATCAATAGCATAAGAATAAAACTTATTGTAAAATACATCATGCATTACCTCCGCTAATCTTTTGTATACACACTTGTAAATTACTTAGTTCTCTAAGGCATATGCAAGTACTGTATCTGTACCATTCTTATAGTCCTCAATTGTAGGTTGTATTGGTATATCAGGGATGAAAGTATCAACTCCTTCGTTCTTGTATTGAAACATATCACTAAATTTAAAATACTTTGTACTATAACTGATTGGAATTCTAGAATTGGGAAGCGTTAATATTTTAATGTCACCGTATCGATCTAGTGCCCCACCAGTTGGTTCACCCACTGAAATAGCATTTGGGATATTATCTTTCACCTCATAGATAGCAAACATACCTGATGAAAAGGTATTACGTCCTATTAGAGTGTATACCTTAACGTTTTTTGTAGCTGCAGTATAACTTTTAAGACGATTGATAAAGGGTTTAATGATAGTTGAGTTACCACCTGTATTACTCCTTAAGTCAATAATAATCTTTTCTACTTTATTATCCTCAATTACATCAAACATTTCATCATTAAATGCTTTGAACGTTAACTCTTCCATATCCATACATACATTATATGACAAACAAACAGCTTTCTGGTCAGGATAATATTTATAATCGTAGTATTTATCAAATTTTCCAACCATTGCGTTAGCAGCGGTATTATCTACATATTCTATGGTTTCATCATTGTTAATGGCTGTAACTGTAAAATCCATCAATTCTCCTGCTTTATCAATAGTAAAAACAGCTTCATGCTCATATGCGATAATGCCAAGGTTGTACATGTAATTAGGTATCAAAAGGTAAGAAGGAATCATGGCCATTAACCAGCTGTCATTTTCATGGGGAATCAAGGATGATAATTGAGCTATCACCTGCTCCATATCTACACCATTGATTTTTACAATCTGTCCATTCATCATCTCTTTCAGTTTTAAATCTGTATTTACCACATAGACTTTACCATCAAATATCCACAATTCTAGCGGAAAACCATATCCTTCCATTAGATTCATGGCAGTAT
>DALYNO010000499.1:0-3065 GCA_031975295.1 Anaerocolumna sp.
GAAAAGTTATTAATGACCATTCTACCATAGGTATTGTTGTAACAACAGATGGTAGTTTCGGTGATTTACAAAGAGATAACTATATTCAAGCTGAAGAAAAAACCATTGCAGAATTAAAGAAATTGAAAAAACCCTTTGTTGTACTATTAAATACCAATAAACCATATTCTGAGGGAACCCAGATTCTTGCAACGGAAATAGCTAACAAATATAATGTATCTGTAATGCCCGTTAACTGTGAGCAGTTAAAAAAGGATGACATCAATCATATTATGACGAATATTTTATCCGTATTTCCTGTTTCGGAGATTAATTTCCATATACCTAAATGGGCTGAGATGCTTCCAGATGACCATTGGTTAAAGGTTGATTTAATTGATTCAGTAAAAGAATTATTAAAGAAAGTTTCTTTAATCAGGGATGCCAGACAGGATAATATGGCTACGGAGAGTAAATATGTTAACCGTTTTAAAATTGATAAAGTTGAAATGGAAAACGGTAGTATAAAAGTCTTTGTAGAATTTGATGATACCTATTATTATACCATCTTAAGTGACTTAATTGGAGTTCCAATTACTGATGAATATCAGCTGATTTCAACGATTAGAGAACTTGCCAGCATGAAAGGAGAATACCAGAAGGTTGGCGGTGCTTGTGAAGAAGTAAGAAATAGAGGATACGGAGTTGTTACTCCTACAAGAGAAGAAATTTCTGTTGAAGAGCCACAAATTATGAAACATGGTAATAAATTTGGTGTTAAAATCAAAGCTACAGCGCCTTCTATTCATATGATTAAAGCAAATATAGAAACTGAAATTGCTCCAATTGTAGGTAGTGAAGAACAGGCGAATGATCTAATAAACTACATTAAAAAGAATTCTTCTGAGAATCCTGCTGGTATCTGGGAAACCAATATTTATGGTAAATCCATACAGCAATTAGTGGATGATGGTATTAGTGCAAAGATTAATAAAATGTCTGATGACAGTCAGTTAAAACTTCAGGATACGATGCAAAAAATTATCAATGACAGTAATGGTGGAATAATTTGTATTATTATCTAAAATTTAATCATTATATACAGCCTCCTGCGTACGGAATGATTTTATGCCAGAAGGCTGTTTATAAACTGGATTGAGAGCCGAAGGGCTCTCTTTTTAATTTAACATACGAGGAAAGTTCTCTGAACTATCCTGTAGTACACATATGATTGAATTTGGAGATAAGAACAAACTACCCTTACTACTATTTCACGGAGTAGGTGACAATTCTGCGCTTATGTGGATATACAATGCCAAAGAGTTAGGAAAGTACTTCCATGTTTTTGCAATTGACACCATAGGTGGTCCGGGTAAAAGCTGTCCGAATGAAAATTATAATAAAGATTTCAGTCAAATTGTTTGGTTGGATGAAATATTTGTTGGTATCAATATTCCCAAGGCGTATCTAGCAGGTGTATCTAATGGAAGTTATTTGGTACAGCATTATAGTATTATGAGGCCTGATAGAGTTATTAAGGCAGTTTGTATGGCAGGATCTATCTCAGCTGTTGGAGATAGTCACCCAATGAATACCATGATGAAAGTATTTCTACCTGAGGCACTATTTCCAACAAGTAAAAATGTTAGGAAATTGATTCATAAGCTGACTGGGACAAACAGTGCAGTATTTACTGAAAATAGACTAATCATGGAGCATTACACCTATCTGTTAAAGGGCTTTCATAATATGGCCATGTCTTATCATAAAATAAAGTTTTTTAACGAGGAAGAAATTAAAAGATTACATCATAACTGTGTGTTTTTATTAGGTGATTCTGACCCCATGCTCAATTTAAGCAAGGAAGAATCGAAATTAAAAAAGTACAATTTGGAATATGAAATTTACAGAGGCGTTGGTCATGGAATAAATCATGAAATAGCAGAGTTGATTCATGCTAAGATAATTAATTATTTTCAGTAAAATGATGTCGTTAGCAAGTTGTTATATAACAGCAGTAAAAAAATTATAAATAATACTTGTCTTTTTATTATATTTATGCATAATAGATACCATGAAGAATATATTAGATTTCAAAGAATTATATGATAAATATAACCATAGAATTTATTTTTGCAAATGAAAGCAGGCTAATCAGCCTGTTTTTCTTTTTGCCTTTAATGTGTAAAAGTAACTACAGGAAAAGGAGTTTGACTATATGATGAAAATTGCAGTATTTGAAGTAAGAAATGATGAGAGAACAAAGCTTAAGGAAATTGAAAAAAATAATCCTGTTAAATTAACTTTGATTGAGGGTGTACTGGATAAAAGTACCATCAATCTTGCAAAAGGCTGCTTGGGTGTAAGTATTCTAGGACATAGTACATTAGATAAAAAATTACTGCAGGGCTTAAGTGAGCTAGGTGCAAAATATATATCTACAAGAACAATAGGCTATAATCATATAGATGTTAAGGCCGGCAAAGAATTGGGACTTAGAATCTGCAACTCCTGTTATCCACCACAAGGTGTTGCTGAGTTTACCATGATGTTAATGTTACTTACTTTAAGAAATTATAAGCCAGCTATGTGGAGGCAGAATATTAATGACTATTCTCTTGGCGGACTAGCCGGAAGGGAACTAGGTCAGCAGACAGTAGGTATTATTGGAACAGGTAGAATTGGAATGGAAGTTATCAAGATGCTCTCTGGCTTTGGATGCAAGATATTAGCTAACAGTATATGGGAATCCGAGGAAGTGAAAAAGTATGCAGAGTATGTAACACTTGAGGAATTACTAAAAAATTCAGATGTAATATCTCTTCATATCCCACTTACCAGTGAGAATTATCATATGATTAACCACAAAACAGTCAGCCTGATGAAGAAAGGAGTTATCCTGATTAATACAGCTAGAGGAGAACTTATGGACATCAAAGCCTTAACAAAAGGAATTGAAAATCAAAGAATTGGAGCCCTAGGACTTGACGTATTTGAAAAAGAGGAAGGAATCTATCATGCTGACAGAAAAACAGACATTATTAAAAATAGAGATATGGTAGATTTAAGGCAATTCCCTAACGTAG
>DALYNO010000500.1:0-3063 GCA_031975295.1 Anaerocolumna sp.
GAGGTCAGCGCAGTCATGAAAAGTATCTCTCCAGAGGTTGTAGTTCATTGTGCAGCATGGACAGCAGTGGATTTGGCAGAAGAGGAAGACAACAAAGAACTGGTGTACAAGGTAAATGTGTTAGGGACTAAGAACATTGCAACTGTCTGTAAAGAACTTGATTGCAAAATGATATACTTAAGTACGGATTATGTATTTGATGGACAGGGAGATTTACCTTGGCAGCCAGACGACCAGGGTTATCATCCCATTAATTACTATGGAACAACTAAGCTTCTAGGTGAACAGGAAGTTGCAGGTATTCTAAACAAATATTTTATCGTAAGGATCTCCTGGGTATTCGGAAATAACGGCAAGAATTTTATTAAAACAATGCTAAATGTAGGAAAAAGCCATGCAAATATTCGTGTAGTGAATGATCAAATCGGAACACCTACCTATACCATTGATCTTGCTCGCTTGCTAATGGATATGGCGGAAACTGATCAATATGGATACTACCATGCTTCCAATGAAGGCGAATATATCAGCTGGTATGATTTTACGAAAGAAATCTTTCGCCAAGCAGTATTAATGGGGCATAGGGAGTATGGGGAAGATTTGGTCACTGTGTTACCTGTTACTACTCAGGAATATGGCATATCAAAAGCAGTCAGACCCTTTAATAGCAGATTGGATAAGAGTAAATTAACTGCCAATGGTTTTATGCCTCTGCCAGAGTGGAGGGATGCCTTAATCAGCTACTTAAAAGTTATCCTTCCAGCAAAATAACCATCCCTTGATGGAAGGGGAATTTAAATTTGCCTTATAGATGAGTCTGGGTTTTCTTAGCAAGTTTAGAGGTGTATCAAGGCAGTTCATCAGTCGGAGTTTAGCCCTGACTGATCAATCTTGGCAGCAGATATAAGGTTATGAGGAAATAACCAAGTGGAATGGAAATATCCACTTAATAGAAAAGAGGTTTAACGATGGGACAAATCAAAGTTGATAAAAATATTGGTGGCATTGAGGGCTTGTGCGTAATAGAACCAGCTGTATATGGTGATGCCCGTGGGTATTTTATGGAGACTTACAATCAGAAGGATTTTCATGAAGCTGGCTTAAATATGGAATTTGTACAGGATAACCAGTCCAGTTCAACAAAAGGGGTTCTGCGTGGACTGCACTTCCAAAAAGAGTATCCACAAGGGAAACTGGTTCGTGTCATCAAAGGTTCAGTATTCGATGTGGCGGTGGATTTGAGAAACAATTCCAGTACGTATGGAAAGTGGTATGGAATTGAATTAACAGCAGAAAATAAAAAGCAGTTTTATGTTCCAGAAGGCTTTGCACATGGTTTTCTGGTATTGTCTGAGAGTGCAGAGTTTTGTTATAAATGTACGGATTTTTATCGTCCGGGAGATGAAGGCGGGTTGGCATGGAATGATCCTGCCATAGCAATCAAATGGCCACAGGTTGTAGGTGAATATCAAGGAAACGCTTCTGCCAAAGGATATACCATGGAAGATGGAAGTAGTTTGATATTAAGTGAGAAAGATCAGAAATGGTCAGAAATCAATATGAACCACAGATTTCATTTTTAATAAAAATAGACTCTAAAAGTATTTCTAATATCTATTATAAAGATAAAAAGAAGTAGGATACAATTTATTAGTGGTCCCTACTTCTTTTTATTGTTTGTAGCATTCGGTATATTAAATGAATTAACTAACTAACGTCCATTCTCCAACCCACTGCTGTGTTGTATAATTATATAAACCCTTATACATCTTTCCATCTTCTATTTTATATCGCCAATCAATGATATGGGCTAGGGGTCTTATCGTAGATTCTGTGTTGATGTTGGTTAGAGAATGTGCAGAGGCTTGTACACCTGCACTTACAGTTATGGCTATAGCCACTCCTAGAATCCTAATTGCTTTCAAAAACTCCATTAAAATCAACCTCATTTTGTTTTCAAATATTTGATAAGCAAGATTTAATTATATACTGGCAAATCTGATAAATCACCGGGTATAGTATCAAATGAAAGAACATAAGTACCATCAATATATAAGTCATATTGCTTGTTCTTTAATATGAAAAAGTCATTCTGCGGATTAATGGTAAAGGTATTAGCTGCATCTGTTGGATGAATTGCATATGACTCGAAGGTATAAATAAATGAAAATAATAAAAGCATACTTGATAAACTTATTAAACTTAAATAAAGTAGTATATTCATTTTTCTCTTCTGAAAAAGGTTTGAAGCTAATATGGTTCGGATACGATATTCAACCATACTGCTTTTCAAAGTAAATGACAGGGATAGGTTAGAATTTTGAATTTTAGAAACATTTCTTGAGATATTTATTAAAGTTTCTAGATAAGTTAAACTGGCTTCCTTCGATAAATCTTTTATTACATTAGCATCCGCTTGCAGTTCAAAGGCGCGGATTAGTTCTCTTCGCAGTATCCAAATCACGGGATTCCACCAGTAGAATATGGCAACAGTCTCTATAATTATCTTCATTAATAAATGATGATGTATAAGATGTTCTAACTCATGCATAAGTATAAATCGAGCGTCTTTTTTTCGTATTTGCTTTGGTAATACAATTATTGGTTTCTGATACCCTATAATAAAAGGACTGGTTATAAAACCCAGCTCAATGATTTGTGGGATATTTCTAATGTTCTTTTGAATACAAAGATCGGTTAGTATGGCAGTAAGTTCAGTATCTTTCGTTTCTGGCACCAGACTTAATATTCTCTTTAATTTTCGATAGTTTAAAAGGATATGTATCAACAATAGCAAGGTTATAGATAACCAAATATATAAAAATAGATAACCAAACGTTATACTCTTATAGATAGGAAAATTGAATATTTTCATAAACATTGGCAATATATTTTTGGATGGCAAGGTATGGGTAAAAGTAAACTCATATGGAACAAGCAATTTAATGAGAACTAATATAATAATGATAAATATAGGAAAACCCTTTTTAAAAGTCAATACATTCGGTTGCCTCAAAAGAGGGAATAACAGTAATGCTGCTAGACTACAAAATAAAAAATTAG